>DUEG01000120.1 GCA_011176615.1 Anaerolineae bacterium
TTACATCTCGCGATTATAGCGGCTGGTATAGGGGATGGAGATTTGGTCATTACAACTCCATTCTCGTTTATAGCTTCATCTAATAGCATTCTCTTTGAGCGCGCTATTCCAATTTTTGTGGATATTGATCCCAAAACTTATAACATTGATCCAGACCAAGTGGCCCAAGCAGCCTATGATCTTGTTCAAGGTGGTGAGACAGCGAAGAAATGGCTACCTCCCTCATTCCGCACTCCGAACTCCGCAATCCGAAATCTAAAAGCCATACTTCCTGTCGACGCCTTCGCTCAGCCCGCCGACTATGATCCTCTCCACGCAGTAGCCGAAGAACATGACTTAATTATCATTGAAGACTCTTGTGAAGCTATCGGCGCAGAGTACAAAGGTCGTAATGCTGGTACCTTGGGTGATGTGGCTGTTTTTGCTTTTTATCCCAACAAGCAGATGACAACCGGAGAAGGGGGCATGATTGTCACAAATAATGCTGAGTGGGACGCTCTCTTTCGCTCTCTTCGCAATCAGGGGCGCGATGTTTTCGACGCCTGGCTAAATCACACCCGCCTGGGTTACAACTATCGCATGGACGAAATGAGCGCGGCTTTAGGGATTTCGCAATTAAATCGTATTGAGAGTTTACTAGCGAAGCGGGAACAGGTGGCTGATTGGTACAACGAAAGGCTGGCCGAGGTCGTTGGAATAGAAACTCCCTACATTGCTTCTACCACAACCCGGATGAGTTGGTTTGTCTATGTGGTGCGTATCACCTCTTCAGTAGGGCGAGATAGAGTAATGACTATTCTTAAAGAACATGATATTCCCTCGCGTCCCTACTTTACCCCCATCCATCTTCAACCGTTTTATATGGATAAGTTTGGCTACAATCGTGGCGATTTTCCCGTTACAGAAGAAGCTGGCGACACTTGTTTAGCCTTACCATTTTCGGGCGTCATGACAGAAGAACAAGTTGATATAGTATGTAATACACTAAAAGCCGCGCTTTGATACCTCGTTCCTCTGACGTCATTGCGCCTGTCCTGAACCGAAGCCACGAGCGAAGCGTGGTGGTCAGTGAAAGAACTCTCCCTTTGGGGTGCGGCAATTTCCTCACTGACATAAACCTTCGTTAACCGCGATAAACCGTCTTCCGTCACCCGTCTTTCGTCCCTCTCATCACCCCGTTTCCCGTCCCCTCATGACCAAACCCCTCTCCCTCATCCGCAACCGATACCTTCTAATTCTAGACCTCCCGCTGCTAGGATTAGCCGCAATTGCCAGCTTCTACCTTCGGTTAGATGGGGATGGGATGCAGCAACACTTTCAAATCATGGGTGTCTACGCCCTTTCTGCGATGATCCTCAAGCTCCCCATCTTTTATGCTTTTGGACTTTATCGCCGCTTCTGGCGCTACGCGGGAGTGAAAGACCTCCTTAGCATTGCCTTTGCCACCCTAAGTGGAACAGCCTTAGTGACATTGTGGGTCTATTCTGTAGCCTCGCTCATTTTTGGATTTCAAGCTATTCCCCGTTCCATTCCGATTATTGATTGGATGTTAAGTATGATGTTCATTGGGGGCATGCGCTTGTCTATCAAGGTTATGGCTCGCGAGCGCATTCCTTGGGTAGATTGGAACGGAAAAAGCCACTTAAATGCTAAAACAGATCAGGAGCAGCGTGTTTTGGTGATGGGAGCGGGGGATGCTGGCGCTCTCATGGTTCGAGAGATGCAAGAAAATCCTGGTTTGTGCAAAACCCCTGTAGGTTTATTGGATGACAATGAATCTAAAAAAGGATTGATGATTCACGGGATACCTGTTCGTGGAACGCGGGAGGATATACCTGCCCTTGTTAAAAATATGCAGGTGGATCAGGTACTCATCGCCATGCCGACTGCCTCGGGTCAGGCTATTAGGGGAGTTGTGGAAATTTGTCGCCAAGTGGGCGTAGAGTTCAAAACCATTCCCGGAATTTACGAGTTGATTGATGGCAGTGTCAGCATTACCCAGGCCCGTGAGGTTGGGCTTGAGGATTTGTTGCGTCGTGCCCCCGTGACTATTGATAAACCAGGCAGCTTGGATTACCTGAACGACAACGTCGTGCTCGTCACCGGCGCTGGAGGCTCCATTGGTTCGGAGCTGTGCCGGCAAATAGCCTCTTGCCACCCTGAAAAGTTACTCCTTTTGGGGCATGGAGAGAATAGCATTTATCATATTCAACGAGAGTTGGTGGAAGCCTACCCTGCCTTGGACGTTATCTCTTTCATTGCAGACATCCGAGACCGTGAACGGTTGGATGTCCTTTTCGCCCGCTATCAGCCTCAAGTTGTCTTCCACGCTGCTGCGCATAAACACGTTCCCCTCATGGAGCAAAATGTAGCGGAAGCGGTGGCGAACAATGTTACCGGTACTCATACCTTGCTCCAAACCTCAGTGGCGCACGATGTGTCCAAATTTGTGTTGATCTCCACCGACAAGGCCGTTAACCCTGTCAATGTTATGGGCTGCACCAAGCGTTTGGCAGAATTGTGCGTTCAGGACGCAGCCAAACGGACAGGCCTATCCTATGCGGCGGTGCGTTTTGGCAATGTCTTGGGCAGTCGGGGAAGCGTAGTGCCTCTCTTCCAAGCGCAAATAGCAGAGGGAGGACCGGTTACAGTCACCCATCCCGAAATGGAGCGCTATTTCATGACCATTCCAGAGGCTGTTCAGTTAGTTCTCCAAGCTGGGGCCATGGGAAAAGGAAAAGAGATATTTGTTCTCGATATGGGCAAGCAAGTACGAATTGCAGAGTTGGCTCGCGAGTTGATTCGTCTTTCTGGCCTGAAAATTGGAGATGATATAGAGATTGAATATACCGGTATCAGGCCTGGGGAAAAGCTTAGCGAAGAATTATTTGGCGAACATGAAAACCCGCATCCTACCGAACATGAAAAAATCCTTGTTGCCCAAGGCAACAACCAGTGGAGCAGCCAAGAGCTATCCGATCACCTTGAAGAACTACGAGAATTAGTTTCCGCAGGATCCCCTAGCAGCATTCAACATAAACTTCAAGAAATTATCCCCACTTACCGCTTTTGATCATCTGGCATTGCGAACCCCGTCCTCTGTCGTCCGTCTCTCGTCTTCTTCGTCACCAGCCCTTCGTCCCTTCCCCCCATGCCTTCCCCCCCCTAAAAAAATCCGTAATCTTCTCCCCTGGCTTCCTGCCATCCTCTGGATGATAACCATCTTCTACAGCAACAAAAGATCATGTAAATCTGCATCCTTACTTCGCAATCTACACTGGTGCGGTATAATAATTTAGCACAAGCATTTTGTAATGGAAAATTCATAA
>DUEG01000121.1 GCA_011176615.1 Anaerolineae bacterium
ATTTAACAAACATCGTCCCGGCGCAGTCTTTAACGCGGTTTCCATGACATCGGGCTCAGTGGTATCAATAACCAAGGGCACCGGTACAGCAGCAATCAGTTTTTTGACGACATTGTGCATTAAACCCACCTCGTCAGGATGTTCAGTCACTGCGACTGAGACATCTAAAGCATGGGCTCCGTATTCGACTTGTTGGCGTGCAACTTCAACGATTGCATCGTAATCTTCCGCAAGCAAGAGGCGTTTAAACTTTCGGCTACCTTGTGCGTTGCAGCGTTCGCCAATTAGTAAGGGTGGCGGTTCTTGTTTCATTTCTATCGCCAGCACACCTGAGGATAATCGAGGAATATCATAGCCGGGACGCGGGGGGTGTTTATGTCCATGCACTTTTTCTACAAGCAGTCGCAGATGCTCTGCTGTAGTTCCACAACACCCTCCTACCACGCTGATATTGAACTTTTCGACGAACTCTGCCATTGCTTCAGCAAAATGTTCTGGCTTTAGCGGATAGACTGCTTCACCGTCTACATTAATCGGCAACCCCGCATTGGGAATTGCAGAGACAGGTAAGGGAGCGTATTCGCCGAGGAATTTGATAGGTTGTCTCATATGTTCTGGTCCAGTTGAGCAATTTAAACCAATCACATCAATCGGTAATCCTTCGAGCGTAGTAAGCGCCGCTGTGATATCTGTGCCTAAAAGCATCCTGCCAGTGGTATCCAAAGTAACTTGAGCCTGAATTGGGATGCGTTCACCTGTCTGTTCGAATGCTTTTAAAATTCCATGGATCACTGCCTTTACTTCTAGAATATCTTGAGATGTTTCGATTAGTAATACATCTACACCCCCTCGAATTAAACCAACAGCCTGTTCGCGAAATACATCAACGAGTTCATCAAAGGGTACATCTGAGAGTTCCGGGTCGTCTGCGGATGGCAATTTGCCGGAGGGGCCCATTGAACCAGCAACAAATCGCGGTTGCTCTGGTGTGCTATAGGCATCTGCCAATCTGCGAGCCAAGGCGGCTGCTTCGTAATTTATTTTTTCGACCCGATCCTGTAACCCGTATTCTGCCAGCGTGATTCGATTCGAACGGAACGTATTTGTCTCGATGACATCTACGCCTACGTCTAAAAATGAACGATGAACTTGTTCTACGGCTTGCGGAAAAGTAATCACCAAATAATCATTACAACCGTTGTATTGCTCCCCGCCGAAATTCTCAGCGGTAAGATTCATCGCCTGGAGATTTGTTCCCATGGCACCATCATAGATTAAGACGCGTTCTTCAAGTGCGTCAAGATAGTGTCGATTAGTATAGTCTTTCATAGATTCTCCTGTTTTAGAAAACACTTCCCTTAAAAAAATCTGTTCGCCATTGTCGTGAAGAAGTAGAGTCAACAAAAAGCCTCTCAAGATGAGAGGCGGGATTGTGAAATTAAGTGTCCTCATCTTTCAGACCAGTGCAGTCTGGCGGAATTGGCACCTTTGGGTTCGCAAGAAAAATCAGGGTAATTCCTTTTAATATCCCAAGGTTGCCGAGGTTTCTTCGGGCCGTTCCCTCCACCTCTCTAGATGATTCTATCGTAGATCATTCTTTAATAGGTTGTTGTTAATAAATGTAAGGATACCACAAGCATCCGAGGCTTGTCAATCAATGCTGTCATCCTTGCGTAATTATTGACCAGATTGTAAAGAATGGGGCTTTCCATTGGCGGTTATCTTTAACTGAAAACTGGGTTGTCATAAAATAACCTTCTCAAAGCATGAAATCATCGGGTAATTATAAAATAAATTTTTTGACAAAACAACATTTGAATCCGAGGTCTTGTCGTAATTGCCATCAAGGCATTGGATGATCTTTAAAAAATGCCCAGATTAAATCAGTGGCATTGACCAGATCTGTGGCTCCCCCAAATTTATCGCCGAATTCCGAGCCGGGCCATGTATGCCCGGCATTTTCAAAAGAATAAAGGATGACCGTCGCATCCTGATTACATCCTTCCCATGTTTCTTGGATTACTGTCGGATACGGAGTTTCGATGATTGGTCTGGGGTTGCAACCATTTATGGATGCCCAATCTATGACCCAATCATGCACTGATGGATTGTCCCCAAAATCACGCCCCTCATATGGGATAATTGTATCCAGCATGCCATGAAAAGCGATCACCGGTACAGGACGTGTGGGTTGGCATTTTTCACGGTGAATATGCCCTCCGGAAACAGGTGCTATGGCTGCGATTTGATTTGCCATAGAGCACCCCAGTCTATTTACAAAAGATCCCCCGTTGGACATTCCCGTGACGTACACCCGTTTTGGGTCAACACTAATATTCTGATTAATTTCTTTCGTCATCATCTGAACGAAATCCATATCCGGATCGCCAATCTCTTCTGGGATTGCTCCCCACCAGGTTGGGGGGTCCCCCAAAGCCTGAGGTTGAATAACCACAAATCCTTCTTTGTCTGCCTTAACGCTCATTTGGCTAAGCGCTTCTTGCTGAAAGGCTGTTGCTGTCCGTCCATGATAATCATATACTAGTGGGTACAAGTTCCCTGGTTGATAAGAGGGTGGTAAATGAACAAGATACCAACGTTCCACGCCGTTTACATTGATATTCTGAATATAGTCTCCCGGCTTTTGATAATGCCCTTGAACGACAGTTGGCGTTGGAGAAAGGGATTGCGTCGGAAGTATCGTTGGCGCTGATGTTTTCGTTATTGATGGGTTAATCGCATCGTTTCTTGAACAGGAGATGGTTGCAAGGAAAACAAGAACGAACCAAACGGGAGAACTGATAGAAAACCGGAATGTCGAATGATTATTCATAATTGTTCATCTCTCTTGTGCGAAACCGTGGTTAATGACGATACCGAGATTGTTTTCTGGGAATATGCCATCTAAATAAACACCGGAAATCTCGCTTAACTAAAAGTGCAGGCAACATCATCAATAGCCAACCTGCAAAAAACCGCAAACTTCTTTGTCGAATTCGCAATCATTTCTTCCGCCAAGACTATCATAGCATGAATATTTCCTTGCATTCTATTCTAATTACAGTTGAACAAACGAAAGAGTTCATCTGAAAACTTGTTGCAGGATGAATGAAGTCATCGTATACTAACCCTAGAACAATCGGGTTTAATTTCAGAGATTAACCGAATTTAAACGAGGCGCTTTTGCAGACAGAACAATTGTCTTTTTTTCGTTCCACAACCTGGACGGTAATAGGGATTACCCAATACATTCGCGGATTGTTTGAAAGTGACCACAATCTTCAAGATGTACGGGTGCGAGGTGAGGTATCAAATTTCTCGCAACCTCGCTCTGGACATGTTTACTTTACGCTAAAAGATGAAAGTGCTTCCTTGCGATGTGTCATGTGGCGGAATACAGTCATGGAGCAATCTTTCTTGCCGAAAGATGGTGATGCAGTCGAAGTGCATGGCAGCATTACTATTTATGAGGCAGGAGGGCAATATCAACTTTATGCTGATGAAATCCTTCCGTTAGGAAGAGGCGCACTTTATCAAGAATTTCTTCGACTTAAAGAACAATTGCAATCCGAAGGTTTGTTTGATGAATCACGAAAGCGACCTATTCCACAATGGCCCCATACGATTGGAATCATAACTTCTCCGACAGGTGCCGCGCTTCGGGATATGCTAAATACCTTACGGCGCCGTTACCCGTTAGTGAATGTGGTCCTCGCTCCCACCACAGTTCAGGGAGATGATGCTCCTCCAGGAATTGCCGCAGCGATCAAGGCTTTAAATAACATCATAAAACCGGATGTGATCTTATTAGCGAGGGGAGGCGGTTCTATCGAGGATCTTTGGGCATTCAACGATCCGCGGGTAGCCTATGCGATTGCTGCCTCTGAAGCCCCATTAATTTCAGGCGTTGG
This sequence comes from Anaerolineae bacterium, assembly GCA_011176615.1. Taxonomy (GTDB): domain Bacteria; phylum Chloroflexota; class Anaerolineae; order Anaerolineales; family UBA11858; genus G519. The sequence goes on from DUEG01000121.1 coordinate 3,912, forward strand.
ACATCAGACCGATTTTACGATTGTTGACTTTGTCGCTGACCTAAGAGCGCCCACGCCTACAGCGGCTGCCGAATTAGCAACCCCAGATCGTGCGGAATTAATGGTCTCCTTATCTGAGATAAATCAACGCCTTGTAAGAGGTATGCTTGCTATAATCGAAAACGAACGTTGGGAAGCGCGTAATGTGCATCATAGACTGGAACGAATCTCACCTTCGGGGCGTATTCGAACTGACAAACAACGTCTTGATGAATATATCATCCGAATAGGCACCGCGATCAATCATGTTATAAAATTTCAACAAACAAGATTGACTGGGGTTCAGCAACATCTTTCCTCTTTAAATCCAATGGCGATTTTAGATCGAGGTTTTGCTGTGATTTCCAAGGCGGATGGCAAAGTTGTCCGCACAATAGGGCAGGTCAAGAAAGGCGAATTAATCAATGTGCGCGTAACAGATGGCGAGTTTGGTGCAAAGGTCTCAGGAGTTGGGAGCGAAAACATCCATAATAAATCGGATTAAATCAATGTTCAAAGCAGGTCATCAATTGGTAACCGGAAGTTAATAAATTTATACACATTAGCGTTACAATATTCATTCGTAGTATGGTAATAGGAAGGTTGTTAAATGGCTGAAAAAATCAAGAAAATTGAGGAATTACCTTATGAAGTTGCCTTTACTGAACTTGGGAATATCGTGGAATCCCTGGAAACCGGGGAACATACGCTCGAGGAGGCTATGGCGCTATTCGAGCGCGGTCAAGTTTTAGCCAAGCACTGTGCAATGTTATTGGATAAAGCAGAATTAAAGGTAAAACAATTGAGTGATGATTCCCTGTTAGAGTTTCGTGGGGAAGAATAGACGATAGTCTCTTTTAGGAACAAAATGAATTTTATATCTATTCTTTCAAATAATGTACTGATTAGTGCGCTCATTGCCTGGGCAATTGCTCAGGCTCTTAAAGTCCCCCTTGAGTATCTTCACACAAAAAAAGTTAATTGGGCATTGCTATTATCTCCAGGGGGAATGCCGAGTTCACACTCTGCACTTGTCAGCGCGGGGGCGCATGCGATTGGATTGGTTCAGGGTTTTGATACGCCCATCTTTGCATTGTCGGTAATCCTCGCTATTATCGTAATTTATGATGCTACTGGAATCCGCAGACAAGCGGGTAAACATGCGGAATTGATCAACGCAATTGTCCTGGACATCGCTTCAGGTCGAGCGCCTGAACAGGAAAAGCAAGAGAAATTGCGGGAAGTATTAGGACATACACCTATGGAAGCAATCGTGGGGACAATATTGGGAATACTCACCGCTCAAATTGTCTGGTTGCTTGTGTCTCCCTAACTATCTCAGGATCGATTATAAATTTGAAGTGGTTAACTTCTTTCGGTAGATGGAATCTGTTCTCCTCGCCCCTTGAATCCACGGGTTGTTTTTATCAATCAAATCAATGGGTAGACAAGTAAAGAGGTTCTTCATAAGACCAGTTTCAGAGTAACTAGAATGAAATTGGAAGAGGATGATACTCCAGACATTTCCTGGTGGGGTTTTAGGGGTTGGTTTTTTATCTGGATGTTCTC
>DUEG01000122.1 GCA_011176615.1 Anaerolineae bacterium
AAAATTGTGTATATATCCACTCGAGGCGATTCGAATAATGGCGGGCCTCCTTGGAATGGTATTGTATATAAAAGTTCCAACGGCGGGGGAAAATGGTTGCCTGTTTTAAAAAATGTTGGGGGTTCCAGCCAGGAAGATTGGGCTTATGCCTTGGATATTCATCCGAATAAACCTAAAATCATATATGCAGCCACTCATGAACATGGCGTCTATCGCAGTTTGGATTCCGGAAAATCCTGGTCGGCAGTGAATTCTGGAATATCAGATATGTCTACTCGTTCCATTGCCATAGATCCAAGCGTGCAAGTGCCTGCGACATTATATACGGGGGTTTGGAGGAAAACAGGGGTCTTTAAATCAATAACTAGTGGGGATTCTTGGTGGCTTGAGAGCAATGGGTTGAAAGATGAGCAAATATTCCATGTTGCAATTGACCCGCTTCAACCATCTTATCTTTATCTGGCAACTTTTACTCATGGTGTGATCAAAACAAAGAATGGAGGTAACTCTTGGTTTAGATCCGGGTTGAGAGATGATCAGATCATTGCACTTGTTGTCAATCCCAAAAACAATAAAATTCTTTATGCGGGCACTCAGGGAGATGGTCTTTTCAAAGGGAAAAATAAAGGAGAAACCTGGGTTCATAGTCAATCAGGTATTACCGCCTCTTGGGCGACTTCTTTGGTTGTCCATCCAGATGACTCGAATTTACTCTTTGCTAGTTTATATGGAGGAGGTGTAGTGAAATCTATAGATGGGGGTCAGACATGGGAGGATTTTAACGACAATCTGGGCGATCGTTACATTCATCAGTTGGTGTTGAATCCCCAAAATTCGGATATCATTTATGCTTTAACGGACAAGGAAGGGATGTATTGGTGTGATATATCTGTTGGTTCCTCCTGGTTAAAAATAGGGGATAATTTACCTAACATGGCTTCCGGATTACCAACTTTCGATGTTGATCATCCTTTTGCGGGATGGCAAACCCTCGTAGAGCCATTTGAAGATATTATTGAAAACGCAATGTCTCAGGCAGCATTAGCAAAGGACTCGGCTTTGCTTGAGATGCGATTTGCTCAACCTGACCCTAATGTTGTTTACATGGGCACATCAAATGCTGGTGTGTATAAATCTATTGATGGCGGGACATCATGGCAGCAAGGAGGTTTATCGGGAAAAACGATTTGGGATCTCTTGGTTGCCCCAAACGATTCTGCACAATTATATGCGGCTGTGGATCAAGATGGCGGTGTTTGGGCATCTTCTGATGGAGGCGGTACTTGGGAAAGATTTGGTTTGGGGGATTACAAAGTATATGCGCTTGCCCATGTGCCAGGATCTCCAGTAAGTCTTTATGCAGGGACAAACAATGGTTTTTATCAAATCGAGAATGGAGAGTGGCAACAGAAGGGCTTGGCAGGGATTGTGGTAACTGCTGTTGTCACCCATCCGGCGCATCCAGATTGGATTATTGTTGGCACTAGCAATGGCTCATATATATCAAGGAATGGGGGCGCTACATGGCGGAAGGAGCCGGACGTGTTAAATGGAAAGACGATTACATCGATTTCATTCGATCCTAATAACCCCTCAATTATTTATTATAGTACAACATCTCATGGCGTATTTAAAGCGTATTTATATTAAGTGTTAATGAGTTTTGGATTTAAGAGCATGTTTTGTGTTAGCGTCTTTGTCAATTGTGTAAATTCGATTGTGCTTACCTCCTGGAAAATGCTTACAAAATTGTTGAGGTTATCAATCCTGGATAGGAACGCGGTATAATCAAAGCGACGAATCACTAACGAACGGAGGACTTGATGAGCATGACCGATAGGAAAATTCGTGTGATCATCGCTAAGCCAGGTCTTGATGGGCATGATCGCGGCGCGAAAGTTGTTGCGAGAGCGTTGAGAGATGCAGGTATGGAAGTGATTTATACAGGATTGAGACAAACGCCTGAAATGATTACTGAGGCTGCTCTTCAGGAAGATGTGGATGCTATTGGTCTTTCGATACTCTCAGGCGCACATTTAATAATAGTCCCGCGTCTTATGGAATTGTTGAGAAATAATGGACAAGAACACATACGGGTATTCGTAGGGGGAATTATTCCGGATGAAGATATTCCTCGATTGAAAGAGATGGGAGTTGTCGGTGTCTATGGACCAGGTACACTGACAGATGATATTGTGAATGATATCCGCAGGGCAGTTGGAAGTATAAATCCTATATAGGTCGAAATGGATATAGTTCAAGAGGCATTGTCTGGAAATCGTCTTGCGTTAGCGCGTCTGCTTACTCAGATTGAGAGCGATACTAACGAGGGACGGGAAGCCCTTACCACCTTGTTTCCTCATACTGGGCGGGCACATTTAATCGGTGTGACGGGTGCGCCCGGCACTGGTAAATCTACACTCGTAAACAGACTAGCCCATTATTATCGACATCCACCTAAAGACCAATCACCGAAGAGGGTTGCCATCGTTGCTGTTGACCCCTCAAGTCCCTTCTCGGGTGGTGCAGTGCTTGGAGATAGGGTGCGGATGCGAGATTTGGCGGGGGATTCAGGTGTGTTCATCCGTTCTATGGCTTCCCGTGGTTCTCTCGGCGGATTGGCTCATGCAACTGCTGGGATTGTGCAGGCATTTGATGCTGTTGGTTATGATGTGATTTTGATCGAAACCGTCGGGGCAGGTCAGGCAGAGGTGGATATTGCGCGCTTGGCACATACCACTTTGGTTGTCGAGGCACCGGGTTTTGGTGATGATATTCAAGCAATTAAAGCCGGCATTTTGGAAATTGCGGATATATTGGTGATTAATAAAGCAGACCGCCCAGGTGTGGAAATCACTGAGAAAGCGTTACGTGGAATGTTATATTTGCATAAGCCAACAGCGAGCGAATTACATCATCATGGGGGGATGAATGCGATGCCGGCGAATGGTATGCCTGATGACGAGCCGGTTGAAGGATGGCAGCCGGTTATCCAGCGAACCATCGCAACAGAGGGTGAGGGGGTTTCTGAGTTGGTTGAACATATCGCAAAGCATCGTACTTACTTACAGGAATCAGGTGTTATAAAATATAAAGATCGAGTGCGCTTAAAGACGGATTTGGATGTTTTATTGCGGGAAATGCTTGTTGCTAGGTGGCGTAATGATTCCAATGAGCAAAAATATCAACAAGTATTGAAACGTTTAGTTGAGCGAAAAATTTCTCCGTGGCTGGCAGCGCAAGAATTATTGAGTAAGGGAGATGAGTTATGATTATTGGCGATCGTGTCAGGCTGCGTGCAATCAACCATGACGATTTGCAACTATTTGTTGAATGGTTAAATGACCCTGAGGTTATAGAAGGCTTAGAGCAGTACTTCCCACTTTCAATTGACCAGGAGGAGAAATGGTTCGAGAATATGTTAAGTTCACCCCCCGAAGAACATCCCATGATGATCGAGGTCAAAAGCAATGATGGCTGGTTACCAGTGGGAAACTGTGGTTTTATGAGGATTGACTGGCGTGTACGGTCTGCAGAATTTGGAATATTCATTGGCGAGAAACAGTATTGGAGCCAAGGGTTTGGTACAGAAGCAGTCCAATTGTTAATGCAACATGGTTTTGATACTTTAAATCTTAATCGCGTATTTTTGCGTGTATACGAAACGAATAAACGGGCTATCCGTGCATATGAAAAAGTTGGCTTTTCTCATGAGGGCAGGCTGAGAAAGGCGCATTTCTACAATGGTGAATATATAGATGTCCTTTTGATGAGCATGTTGCGCCAAGAATGGAAAAACAAAACTTGAGAACAATTTTGGAGAGTTGATTGTTCTCTAAATTTATGAGAATCTTATCTTAAAATTTTTTACCAAGGTAGAAGGATCGGCGTTTGTAGAAGGAGAAATATATGGTCACTATTCACCGTAGTCACGATTGTGGGATGTATGGGTCAATAAAACTATACGCTGGTACAGCATCACCCGTGTTGGCTGAAAAAATAGCCAAGTATCTAAATGTATCTCTAAGCGGGCGAGACGTCATTCTTTTTCCTAATGATAACTTATGGGTGCGTCTGCATGATAGTGTGCGTGGACAGGATGTGTACGTGATCCAAACGACATCCAGACCAGTGCATCGGAACTTGATGGAACTTTTGATTATGTTGCAGACGCTAAGGCTGGATTCTGCGGGACGAGTAACAGCAGTTATCCCTTACCTCGCGTATACAAGATCAGATAAGAAAGACAAACCACGTGTTCCGATTACTGCCCGATTGTTAGCCGACATGATAGAAATCGCTGGCGCTGATCGATATATGACGTTGGATATGCATGCCGGGCAAATCCAAGGTTTCTTCTCAATTCCCGGAGATGTGTTAAGCGCATACCACATTCTTATAGAATATATAAAAGATTTGATTCCCAAGATGAAAGATCCGATCGTTGTCGCAGCCGATTTAGGTTTTGCCAAAAAAGCACGCAATTTTGCTGCGAGCGTTAATCGCCCCGTAGCATTTGTAGAGAAACGCCGTAAGAGCGTTTATGGAACAGCAGAGGCAATCACTCTGATAGGGGATGTTAGTGGGAAGGATGTCATTATAGTTGATGACGAAGTTGATACTGCTGGGTCGATGTCGCAGGCGGTGAATATAGTAAAGGAATATAAAGCGGAAGACGTGTATGTAGTCTTTGTTCATCCAGTTTTCTCCGGGCAGGCGGTCGATCGTTTGGCTTCTCTTCCTATAAAGCAAATAATAACAACGGATACAATACCGATTGATCCTCAAAAAAAGGCGCTCTTAGAAGATCGTATGAAGATACTCTCGGTTTCTTCTCTTTTAGGAGAGGTGATTCGCCGTGCACATGAGGGTCGTAGTGTTGGGCAAATGTTTAATGAGTAAGCAGAAGGATTAAATATTAGTGCCGGAACTTCCAGAAATTGAGACAATTAGGTTAAGATTGCGCAACGGAGATCATGAGTCGCCATCAATTGTTGGAAGGAAAATTCTTTCGGCGCGTTTATTCTGGAACAGAACACTCGCATATCCAACTCCAGACGAATTTCAAAATCAAATACAAGGCGAAATAATTCAAGATGTATTAAGACGGGGAAAGTTTTTCGTTTTCCCTCTTTCAACAAAATATCTATTAATCCATTTAAGGATGAGTGGCGATTTGATTGTGGAGGATGATAGTTATAAGGTACACAAACATCACCGCTTAATATTTTCTCTTAGTGACGGTATACGTTTCGCATTCAACAACCCGAGGAAATTTGGACGGGTATGGCTATTGGATGATCCAAAACCTATCCTTGGCGAATTGGGACCCGAGCCGTTAGACCCCGATTTTACCAAGGAAGATTTTTATGGACGATTGCATCCGAGAAGACGTCAGTTGAAACCTTTGCTCATGGATCAACACTTCCTCGCTGGATTGGGGAATATTTACACCGACGAGTCTTTATTTCGTGCCAGATTACACCCGGTTAGTTTGGCAAGTACGCTCACACGCTTAGAATCAGAGAATCTATTTGAGGCTATCAGGGACGTTCTTCGCCAAGGTATTCTTAGGAATGGGGCGAGTATTGATTGGGTTTACCGAGGAGGGGACTTCCAGAATTATTTCTTTGTCTATAGGAGAACAGGTGAACCGTGTTACCGATGTGGTACTCCTATAAAAAGGATAATTGTAGGTCAGCGAAGCACACATTTTTGCCCAAATTGCCAACGTTTATCGAGAGATTGATGGTCTGACTTTATGAACAAATATGCTGAATTGTTATAAAAAGAATTGAACCTCTTGCAGTTAATTTAAAAATCATCTATCCTAAAAACAGAAGTTAAAGGTGAAGGTT
>DUEG01000123.1 GCA_011176615.1 Anaerolineae bacterium
CGATGGATGGGAAGTCTGCGGTGCTTTTTGTTATACTTCTCAAACAGGACCCGTTGAAAAATGCTGGACTCTAAAAAAGAAAGTGGAAATTCAATAAATCTTAACCTTTGAGACCACATAGAGCATCATATTGGGTCAATACTTTATATTTCATCAATACAAATAAAAGATGTTCTTCGCGAGGGTATAAATACATCATTCTTTTTCTTTTATTGACAAGATTTTCCAATTTATTTACTTGCTGAATATTTACCACTGTTCTTATATAGAAATTTTTGCATTATTGGCATAATATTCACTCCACTCACTCATCAACATTTGCGATGCTGCAAGTGTTTTTTATTATCTGTGCTCTGATGGAAATCTCAAGTTCTGAATTTCCTAAATTTTCTTTAAGTTTAATGTGACTTACTTCACATTTAAATAATCTCTTAACACATTATTTCTACAGGCATTGGTATGATATACTCCCAAAAAAGATATCACTTTTACTAATCTAACGGGAGAAACGTTAACATGAAAGATTTCTTAGCAATTACGGATTATTCCAAAGATGAAATTCTTGAGTTATTGAACCTAGCCATCGAATTAAAAAAGGAGTGGAAAACAAAGGGAAATACTCCAAGATTAAAGAACAAAGTGCTGGCAATGGTATTCCAAAAACCTAGTTTGAGGACTAGAGTATCTTTTGATATGGCTATGCGACATCTTGGTGGAGATGCTTTATATCTCTCCCCATCCGAAATAGGACTTGGAAAGCGTGAATCCATTGCTGATATTGCGAGGGTATTATCTGGTTATGTGGATGTTGTAATGGCGAGAGTATTTGCTCATGAACATATCCTTAAACTCGCGAAATGGTCTACGATACCCGTGATTAATGGACTAAGTGATTATAATCATCCCTGCCAAGCAATGGCTGATGCATTGACCATATTAGAAACATTCGGCAGGTTTAAAGATATCAAGGTCACATACGTTGGTGATGGAAATAACGTCGCATTATCATTAATGAATATTTGTGCTACTGTAGGCGCAAACTTTGTGATTTCAAGCCCACCAGGATATGAAATTAATGAACAACATATAAGTTTAGCAAGAGAAATTGCGCAGGAGAATCAAGGTTTCGTCAAAGTAGAGAGCAATCCAAAAATCGCGGTCAAAAATGCAGACGTTATTTACACAGACACCTGGACAAGTATGGGACAAGAAGAAGAATCAATAATAAGGTCAAAAGTCTTCCCACCATACCAAGTAAACCAAGAACTCGTCTCTTTAGCTAAAAAGACTGCAATTGTTATGCATTGTCTACCTGCCCACAGAGGACAAGAGATTACCGATGAAGTCGCAGATGGTTCTCATTCAATGTTATTTCCCCAGGCACACAATCGCCTTCACGCCCAAAAGGCTATTTTGTTAAAGTTACTTTCTTGATAAATTCAAGTTTAAAAAGAGAAAAGGTACTATTAAAGTTATGATGATGAATATATGTATACCAAAAGAGCGCAGAGATTCGGAATATCGCGTCGGGTTGACTCCCGCAGGTGTCCACCTATTAACAAAATCTGGTCATAAATGCTACATCGAACATAAAGCTGGTATCGGGAGTGGCTTTTCCGACTATGATTACCAACAAGCAGGTGGTTTGATTGTCTACAGCGGAGAAGAAATCTATGGACGAGCAGACCTTTTGTTAAAAGTATCCCGTCCAATAAAGGAAGAATTCCACTGGATGCGAGAAGGTCAAACAATTATGGGATTCCTTCATCTGATTGCTGGTAGGGCAGAGAAAACAAAAATACTACTTGAAAAGAAAATTACTGCTATTGGTTATGAGATTATTCAAAATGACGATGGATCACTTCCTGTTTTGATCCCCATGAGCCAAGTTGGTGGTCGCATGGTTCCTCAAATTGCAGCAAAAATGCTTCAAAATAATTCTGGTGGTAAAGGGATCCTCCTAGGCGGAGTACCTGGCGTTCCTCCAGCAGAGGTTGCCATATTGGGTGGGGGGACTTCAGGAAGAGCCGCAGCACGTATTTTCATTAGCATGGGAGCCTCTGTTTATGTTCTAGACCGAAATGTTGAGAAGTTACGAGAACTAGATCGGGAATTTCCGGGGCGCATCGTTACTATGGTCTCTCACTCATTTAATCTCGAAAAAATATGTAAATTTGCGGATGTTTTAGTGGGTGCAGTCCTTGTACCTGGAGAGAGATCACCAATTTTAATTAATCGTGAAATGGTTAAAAGTATGCGCCCAAGATCAATTATTATCGATATATCAATAGATCAAGGAGGCTGTATCGAAACTAGCCGCCCGACTACACACAGCAATCCAACATATCTTGAAGAAGGTATTTTACATTATTGTGTTCCGAATTTAACTGGAGTAATTGGACGAACCGCCACACACGCCTTAAATAATTCGTCATGGGATTTCATAAAACAAATGGCTGATACTGGCATCGAGACTGCTTTACAAGAGAATAGAGCATTAATGCGAGGCGTGTATACACATCATGGAGAAATAAAAAATACAAGCCTTTATAATGCTCTAGAAGGCAGGAGATGAGTTGATGACTTGGACTAACCAATATAAAAATAAAATCGTCACGGCTGAAGAGGCTGTTCAAGTTGTAAAGTCTGGAGATCGTGTCTTTCTTACCGGAAACTGTTCCGTACCTCAAAAAATATTATCAGCCTTAGTAAATCGGTCAAAAGAACTTGAAAACGTTGAAATTGCCCAGGCGCTCAGTGTAGGACCTGCTAAATACGTAAGTCCCGAAATGCAAGGGCATTTTAGGGTTAACACAATGTTCATCAGTAAAAATATTCGCAAAGCAGTCCAAGAAGGGCGGGGAGACTATACGCCTGTTCTGTTGTCTGAATTTCCATTGCTTTTTAAAAACGGGCACTTACCAATTGATGTAGCGATGGTTCATCTCTCCCCTCCTGATGAACATGGTTTCTGCTCATTCGGTGTTGAGGTTGGTTTAACAAAATCCCCAGCAGAATCTGCCAAAGTCATCATTGCAGAGGTCAATGACCAGATGCCCCGTACGCTCGGTGACTCTTTCATCCATGTCAATCGCTTGAATTATATTGTTCCAGTAGATTACCAACTACCTGAATATAAAATGGCTGCGAGCAATAATCTAGAAGTGATCGACAAGATTGCAGGTCATATCGCAGAACTTATCCCGGATGGAGCAACAATGCAAATGGGAATTGGCGCAATTCCTGATGCTGTCTTAAAATATCTTTTCGATAAAAAAGACTTGGGAATCCATACAGAACTGTTTTCAGATGGGGTGATAGACCTGGTCGAAGCAGGTGTATTAACATCCGCGAAAAAGACGCTTCATCAAGGGAAAATCATAGCAGGTTTTATAATAGGAAGTCGAACACTTTATAATTGGGTTCATGACAATCCTTTAATCGAACTTCACCGTACAGAATATGTTAACGACCCATTTGTCATTGCTCAAAACGATCGTATGGTTGCAATTAACTCAGCCATAGAGATTGACTTAACCGGACAAGTTTGTGCCGATAGTATTGGTCCGAAATTATACAGTGGCGTTGGTGGACAAATGGACTTTGTCTATGGCGCATCACGCTCTAAGGGAGGAGTTCCAATCATTGCAATGCCAAGTACTGCTAAAACATTTAGTCGCATCGTTCCAATGCTTAAAACAGGAGCAGGGGTGGTTACGTCAAGAAATCACATCCACTTCGTTGTTACCGAGTATGGTGTCGTCGACTTATATGGGAAAAGCATCCGCCAACGTACAAAAGGTCTTATTAATATTGCCCATCCAAAATTTAGGGACGAACTAACCTACAAAGCAAAGGAACTGCATTATATTTGATCGATAGCAATATCTTGATGATACAAGTGTTCTCATGAATAGAAAATCGAAAATTGTAGCAACAATAGGGCCTGCGAGCCAAAATGAATCCATAATAAAGCAATTGATTCTAGCAGGTATGGATGTCGCGAGAATTAACTTCTCGCACGGGACCCAACAGGACCATGCTGATGCTATCAACCATATAAGACAAGCATCCTCGGATCTCGAAAGACCAATAACTATTCTTTTAGACCTGCAGGGCCCAAAAATCCGTACAGGCGAATTGGAAAAAGGTGAAGTAGAATTAAAAGCAGGGAAGCCATTTATTCTTACAACAAAGCGTATTGTTGGAAATGAAGAACAAGTTTCTGTAGATTTTCCTGGATTACCTTCAAGCGTTCACCAAGGGGGACGAATATTACTTGATGATGGGCATCTAGAACTTAAAATTCTTTCTGTAGGCAAATACTCTGTTAAAACCAGGGTTGTTGTGGGAGGATTTTTAAAGCCTCATAAGGGGGTTAACCTTCCGGGCGCGACAATCAAAGTTCCTGCATTGACAGAAAAAGATAAATCTGATTTGAAGTTCGGGTTAGAGCATGGAGTCGATATAATTGCTTTATCCTTTGTGCGTTCGTCTAAAGATATCTCGCGATTAAGGCAAGAGATCAACAAAATTTCACCTTCTAATGCTGATATACCTATCATAGCAAAATTA
>DUEG01000124.1 GCA_011176615.1 Anaerolineae bacterium
ATGAAGGAGAGTGCAATCGGATACGATCCTGTAAAACTCGATCGAGAGATGGGAAGATGCTATACTACAACGTCATCAAAAAGAGGTATAACAAATGCCGTTTGAAACAGCGATTACAATAAAAGAAGCTATTGGGGGCTGTAAAGTTATTGGGTGCTGGTGTTGTTTCGACACTGTTGTTAATTCGAGTCTCGCGTCTACTGCTTTGGGTTTCTGATGTCTGGAAAAATCAAAGTTTGGCATAACACCCAACAAGTTGACAGTCCCAGGAGAGTGGAAATAATGTTGAAGCACAGAAAAAGGATGTGGGTTGCACTACTGCTGCTACTCATGATGGCAGGGTCAGCGATGTGTGAAATAGTCGAGCTAACGCAAGAATGCTCGTATAATTACCGAAACTACACAGTGACAGGAACAGTCGGCACCGAAATAGGAGTTAAAGTAGAGCCAGACAGAGGTGAAGCCAAACCTGAAACCCAACGAATCACAGGAACTGGCACATACGGAACTGCGACATTCAGATGGGGTACGTCAACTGCCCATGGATCTCTTGATGAATATATCATTACCGTATATAACACTTCAGATCCAAGCGATAGCAAGAGCATCACAACTCGGTTATACGGAGGGCCTGATGGCTTCTACATAAAAAGATTTGTAATATATAATCCCAAAGTTTATGACAATGGTAAGATACGTGCGGGCGATAAAGTAACACTATGGGTAATTTTAATGCACCCATGTGGGTGCAGTGGTTCAAAAAGCGTTACTGCCGATCTCACCGATTTCGGGATGGGATCCAAAGTGGATATAACTGCCAGCGGTTGCGAATATGAAGATTTCTCAAGGTCTTTTATGATGCATGATCTAATTGTTCCGGATGTTCCCTCGCTTAATGTCAGTATAATTGCGACCGATAAAGATGGTGTAACGATCTGTGAGGAACTAATGAAGATCGTATATCCCCCACTCACGCCGACACCCACTCCTACGCCAACATTGATGCCGACACCTATATCTACACCGAGACAGACCATCACACCAACGCCTTCCCCTACGCCAATACTAACAACGACTCCAACACTAACAGTCACTCAGGTGCCAACTCCCACGCCAAACGTGTCTGATAAATCAGAAGAGATTGCGATGGAATTTGAAGAAGTAGAGGATACGGTTGACGAACCCGCGACTGACGAGACTCCTCCGGTACAAGTAGAGCTAGAGAGTGAGGAGGTGAGCATACCAGGATTCACTGCGAGTTTCGCAATCCATGGTTTACTCATGATTGCTGCTTTGCTTAGGCACAGACGAAATTGATCATAGGAAGATTGCGGGGATGATCACCATTCCTGTAGAAAAATATTCTAAACCAATGACACATAAGATGATGCAGAATCAATATGTCAAAAATATTTTTGACGGATTTAAATATTATATGTTACCTGCAATTATCACTATAGCAGTTCTTGTGATATTGATTCGACATCCCACAGAGGCATGTCCCGATAACGCGAGATATATATTGAGCGCGATTTCCCAAAGTTTGGCTGCTTTACTCGCCTTGATATTTACTATTACATTAGTAGCAGCTCAAATGACGAGAAGTTACACTGCGATGGATAAAATAATATTTAGATCAGAAACTATCGGTTTAATGTCTGCTTATGGGATTGGAATAATTTTACCAGTTCTAATGCTGAAATTTGGATTCTGGTATAAAGGAGTGATCGTATCTATTTTTATTGCTACTTTTTGCGTATTTTCGTTATTTCCATTTTTAAGAGGAGTGAACATGACGTTGAAAGAGATTGGAATTGATAATTTGGTAAAAGAGGCAGAAGAGGCAATTTATTCAGGATTTGAGGCAAAAGCCGTCAATCGAGTTGTTGAATTAAAAGAAATAGGCGAAGATATAGTAAAACGAAGGCGGGAAGAGAGAGCCGTTCAGATCGTAACTGGGTTGGCCTCTATTGGAACAAAAGCACTTGATAACAAGGATAAAGAATTTGAAACGCTGATATCACATGTTGTGAAAATACTGTCCAGCATGGGGTCGAATGCGGCGAATAACAAATTGGATGATGTGGTATTGTATGTTGGGCAAGGTTTAGAGGATATTGGGGTTAAGGTTGCAGTTAAGCAATGGACTTCAGAAATGCGGAGTGTTATAATCGGATTAGAAAGGATCGGGAGTTCAGCTGCCAAGAATGAATTAAACGCTAAACAGCGTATTGTGATTGGGTTATGGGTTTTGGGTGCTGTTGCAAAAGAATATTTGCCTGAATGTGTTAATGATGTAAACAGAAGTCTTAAAAAACTTGAAAAGAATATCGATAAAGAGTTGTGGAACTCATGCTTTGTTGCAGCAAAAAATCAAATAAACATGACAAACGCTCTTGAAATAACGTCTCTCAACGAATTCAAAGATTATTATGAGGGATGATAATACAGGTTATTATATAGGATGACTATAGAGAGGTGATAATAAAATGATCCAAACAGCCAACAAATATCGAATATCAGAGATTTTTGGTATCGATACAAGAATAAAATACATAGTACCTAAATATCAAAGAGAATATATCTGGGGAAAAGAACAATGGGAGAATCTGTTCAACGATTTATCAGACAGTGATGAAGAACATTTTATAGGATCTATTATTTGTGTAAACAAAGGGACCGACGCATTGAAACCAATACTGGAGATTATAGATGGTCAACAGAGGCTTACAACCATTTCTATATTATATGCCGCTATTTATGATAGGTTCTTGAAAGAAAGTAGAGATGATGAGTATTTCATAACTGAAAAGAATAATTTAAAGCGCAGATTAATCCAGAGCCATTGCGAAGATGAACTGAAACTTGAATTGTCCTATCAAAATAACAATTTTGAAGATTATAGATTCATATTAACAGAAATAGGCTTACATAAGGTCACCAATAAACCACATAATTGGGGCAATAGGCGTATATGCAAAGCTTATCGATATTTCAAAGAAAATCTTTCCGATCTTGATTATGATCAAATCATAAAAGTTTTATATAGAGTAAATTCAGCTTTGTTGGTTAAAATTGAAGTGGACAATCATTCAGACGCATTCACTCTTTTTGAAACTTTGAATAATCGCGGAATTCCGCTTTATGCTATCGACCTGATTAAAAACAATATTTTATCAGAATTAGAAAAGAAAAATATTAAATCAATCGATGACGCTTTTGATGGATGGAAAAAATTGGTTGACAATTTACCCGATTACCCAATCCAGGAAAGGTTCTTAAGACAATACTATAACGCATTTAAATATGATGGAAAAATAAAAATAGAAGGCGCCCATAGAGCGACAAGGGGCAACCTGATTAAAATATATGAAAGGTTAATATATCAAGACCCTGAATTTATTTTTGATGAATTGGTTGAAAAATCCAAAGTATATAACTTATTTGTAGAGCCAGAGGATGGCGAAAGTGATGGTGAGTATTACCGAGGGCTAACTGATTTGTTACATATAGGTGCTGCTCCATCTTATACATTTCTACTTTATTTATTCGCAGAGCATGAAAACAATACCAAACTTATCGGAGACTCAATAAATTTTTTAGTAAAATATTTTGTTAGAAGAAATTTAACAGATTTTCCGAGCACGAGAGACCTTGACGCAATCTTTATTGGACTAGTAGATGAATGTGAAAGAAACAGAGATAATTTAACTTCGTCTTTCGTTATTAATTATTTGACTTATCCGGGAAGGTTTGCTGACCTCAATACTTTCAAAGAAAAACTGGAAGGCGATATTTACGAGGATAATGTTGCAGCTACTCGTTTTATACTATGTAAAATAGAGGAAGAGCATCAAACAAAAGAGATTCATACCAACTTGTGGGCGCGAGGTAAAAACAAAAAATTCGTCTGGACAATAGAGCATATTTTTCCAGAAGGGAAAAATATTCCGGGTAAATGGGTTGATATGGTTGCAAATGGCGATAAGAATGAAGCAAACGAACTGCAGATGAGATGGGTCCATAAATTGGGCAATCTAACAATGACTGGATATAATCCTAACTTATCAAACCTTTCTTTCGAAGAGAAAAGAGATCGAAAGAATAATAGGGGTGTTTACATAGGATACAGAAATGGATTGTACTTAAACGATGAATTAGCAAGTAAAAACTCATGGACTACTGAGGATATCAAAAGTAGAACTGACAAACTTGTTATGAAAGCTTTGGAGTTGTTTGGAATCGATAATGAGAAGATCGATTAACAAACCTCGTATAACACAGCAAAATAATACGGCGCGCCAATGATCCCCCACATCGAAGAACTCAAAACCAGAATCACCCACACCCTAAAACGCCACGACGTCGCCCGTGCTGACATGCAACGCTCTGCATCCTACCAACATGCTTGAGGAGATGGTGTGATGGAGCCATAC
>DUEG01000125.1 GCA_011176615.1 Anaerolineae bacterium
ATGATGTCTTTGACGGTGTTGTGTCCTTGCATACTATTCACCATTTACCGATAAATGAGCATCTTGGAGCATATCAGGATTTATATCGAGTGCTTGCACATAATTCGAAGGCAGTGGTGGTCAATGGATGGAGTAATCCTCCAGTCGCCCGCATTTTTGCAAAACCGATTAGATGGACAAATCGATTGAGAGGTTTTATCCGTAAACGTCTGGGCTTGCCTCCGATGGGTGCACCCGTGGTAAGTAATACGAATGCCAAACAGAAGAAAAAAGAGAAGAGCACTTATGTGAACAAGAATACACCAGCATGGTTTCAAAGGGAAGTTGCGACACAAGTTCCAGTGGACATATTTGTTTGGCGGAGTATTAATGTTCGGTTTATGCGAGCATTTATTTACCCTGGGTGGGGTGGACGCGGGTTGTTGAAATTGATATATTGGCTTGAGGAGAAATTCCCTCACTTTTTGGGTAAGAATGGTCAATACCCGTTGGTAGTCATAAATAAGGATTAAATTGATGAACGAAAAAACTGTCATTTTCGGGTTTTTTCTGAGATAGATTGGAGCAATCAATGGAATGGGCAAATCAAAATGTTTTGGTCACAGGTGGAACAGGTTCCTTTGGGAAGAAATTTGTGGAGATAATGCTTAAAGAGTTCCATCCTGCTAAATTGATTATTTATAGCCGCGATGAATTGAAGCAGCACGAAATGCGCGGTAGCGGTTTTAATCATCCTAGTTTGCGATATTTCATTGGAGATGTTCGAGATTTACCCAGGTTACGCCGTGCAATGCGAGGAGTGGATATTGTTGTGCATGCCGCAGCCCTTAAACAAGTGCCTGCATGTGAATATAACCCCATGGAAGCGGTCAAGACCAATATTTTGGGTAGTAGCAATGTCGTTGACGCATCTTTAGATGAAGGTGTGAAGAAAGTATTGGCACTCAGTACGGACAAGGCGGTCAATCCTGTGAATTTATACGGAGCCACGAAATTGGCTGCTGAGAAATTAATTATCCAAAGCAATGCCTATGCTGGAGGCAGGGAAACACGCTTGTCATGTGTTCGGTATGGAAATGTTGTAGGATCGCGCGGTAGCGTTGTCCCTGTTTTTTTACGTCAACGAGACAAGGGAAGACTAACGATCACAGATGAACGCATGACCCGGTTTTGGCTTTCTCTTGAACAAGGCGCTCGTTTTGTCATAAGGTGTATTGAGCAAATGGAAGGCGGTGAAGTATTTGTTCCTAAGATACCTAGCATGAAAGTTTTCGACCTTGCCAGAACAATTGCACCCAATGCGGAATTAAGAACAATTGGGATTCGACCAGGAGAAAAATTGCACGAAGTACTGATCTCTCGGGACGAGTCTCGTTCAACGATTGAACTAGAAGATATGTTTGTTGTACTCCCTGTCGAAGCGTTCTGGTTTGGCGGGGAATGGAAGGATAAGGGAAAACCTGTCATGGATGGTTTTCGATATTCAAGTGCGGATAATCCGGATTGGTTGAGTGTTCAACAAATCCGGGAAATTATTGCTCCATTTGAGGATGCATATTTACAAGGTAAACTTACTTGACGCGAATCCTTATTACAGGAGCGAGCGGCTTACTTGGCTTGAATTTGGCGATAGAAGCCGCAAAACACCATGAGGTGTTTGGGGTGGTCAACAACCACCCAGTAAAAACCGAAGCCTTCAAAATTATGAAGGCAGACCTGTTGAAACCGGGCACAATTGAAAGCGTGTTCGATGAAACCCAGCCCGACTGGGTGATACATTGTGCGGCATTAACCAATTTGGATGCATGTGATCAAACGCCCGAATTGGCTTACCGTTTGAATGCCGATCTACCCCAAAAACTAGCGACTTATGTCGGTAGGAGCGGAGCGCGCATGATACATGTATCAACAGATGCGGTTTTTGATGGGCAACGTGGTGACTACTCGGAAGAAGACGCTCCAAATCCCATTAATGTATATGCTCGTACAAAATTTGAAGGCGAGCAGGCTGTTGCGAGCGTTTATCCGCGTGCAATAATCGCACGCGTCAATATGTTTGGCTGGAGCATGACAGGAAAACGCAGTTTGTCCGAATTTTTTTTCTATAATTTACAGAAAGGGCAATCGGTTATGGGGTTCACGGATGTCTATTTTTGCCCATTATTGGTAAATGATTTGGCTGATCTTTTTCTTCAAATGCTTTCGAAAGGATTATCAGGTTTATACCATGTTGTAAGCAATGAATGCATGACGAAATATAAATTTGGTGTTCATATCGCAAGGAAATTTGGTCTGGACGAGAGTCTTATCCAACCAGTGTTAGTAAAAAATTCAAGCCTTACTGCTGCTCGAGCACCACGATTAAGCCTGCGTGTCGACAAACTCATTAACGATTTGGGTCAAACTCCCCCCAAGTTAATACCCAGCATAAACAAACTATACGATTTGTATCTAGAAGGATACCCACAGAAATTAATGAAAATGAAAGCCGAGTAAATCATTAACATTATCGCGGTTATCCTTTTCTTATCTGGGAGGAACGATGGAAATTCAGATTAATTCAAGAAAAATTGGCTCTAGTTATCCAACTTATTTTATTGCAGATATCGCTGCAAACCATGATGGAGATTTGGGGCGGGCGAAAATGCTCATTCGGTTAGCGAAAGACGCTGGGGCAGATGCCGCCAAGTTTCAGAATTTTCGTGCCCCGAAAATTGTATCGGATTATGGCTTCACATCCTTAGGTACCCAACTTTCGCATCAAGCAACGTGGAAGAAATCTGTGTATGAGGTTTATCAAGATGCTTCGATTCCGTTTGATTGGACGCCAACATTAAAAGAGACATGTGATCAAGTGGGGATTGATTATTTTTCTTCGCCCTATGATTTTGAAGCCATT
Source organism: Anaerolineae bacterium (assembly GCA_011176615.1). GTDB lineage: Bacteria > Chloroflexota > Anaerolineae > Anaerolineales > UBA11858 > G519. The sequence goes on from DUEG01000125.1 coordinate 2,900, forward strand.
GACATGCTTGAGCCGTATATGCCTGCATATAAAGCAGGTTCCGGCTTGATCACTTGGATTGAAGCCTTAGAATATATGGCACAGAAGAACAAACCTTTGCTTATAGCAACAGGTGCTTCTGACCTCAGCGATGTTATCAGAGCAGTTAGAGCTGTATCTAAGATCAACAAAAAAATTGTTTTGATGCAGTGTAATACAAATTACACGGGAAGTTCTGAGAATTTTGACCATCTGCACATCAATGTGTTAAAAACCTATGCAACATTGTTTCCCAATGTAATTCTAGGACTATCTGATCACACGCATGGACATGCTGCTGTCCTGGGTGCGGTCACATTGGGCGCTCGAGTCGTTGAAAAGCATTTTACAGATGATAATGAACGAGAAGGTCCAGATCATAAATTTGCGATGAATCCGGATTCTTGGGCGGAGATGGTAGCAAGAACTCGTGAACTTGAACGCGCATTAGGATCGACGGATAAATTTGTTGCTGAAAACGAGAAAGATACTGTGATTGTTCAACGGAGATGTCTGCGAGCAGCGCGCGATATCAAAGCAGGAGAGATTCTCACGCGCGAGATGCTTGAACCGTTACGTCCGAATACCCCTGGCGCCATTCAACCATATGAACTAAGCGCGGTAATTGGCTTAAAAGTCTTGCGTGATATGCCGTTTGGTAAAGAGATGCGTTGGACAGATTTGGGCGCTGGATAATTGTCGTTGGATTTTTTGTACTTAATCACCCCATAAGAAATATTATGCGCATCCTTTATTTTTCCAAAGACTATACAACACACGATTATCGCTTTCTTTCTGCATTGGCAAGGACAGAGCATCACATTGGTTTCTTGCGATTGGAGCGCGGAAAACAGGTATTGGAAAAGCGTTCTTTGCCGTGTGAAATAGAAATTATTCCTTGGGCTGGAGGTAAAAGATCACAAAGAATCATTGATATTCCTAATCTATTGAGGTCTCTTAAACGGGTAATCAAAAAATTTCATCCTGATATCATCCAAACGGGACCAATTCAACGCTCCGCTTTTTTAGTCGCTTTAACAGGATTTGAACCGCTTCTTACAATGTCTTGGGGATATGATTTACTAGTCGATGCAAATAGAAACCGACTATGGCAATGGATAACAAGTTACACATTGAAGCGGAGTGCTGTACTCGTGGGAGATTGCGAAACAATACGACGAAGAGCAGTTTCTTTCGGTATGCGCCCTGATCGGATTATTACCTTTCCGTGGGGAGCCGATATCAACCGATATTCACCAGGGGATGATGGAGGTTTGCGTAAGCAGTTAGGTTGGGGAGATGACGTTTTTGTTTTACTCTCGACCCGCTCTTGGGAGCCGATTTATGGTGTAGTTGACTTGGTCAAGGCGTTCATTTTTGCAGCGCAGAAACGACCCGAATTACGCTTATTGTTATTAGGGGGTGGCTCTGAAGATATAGAGATTCATCGGTTGATTAACAGCGCGGGCGTAGGGGATAAGGTTAAATATGCTGGTTTGATATCACAAGAAGAACTGCCTCGTTATTATCGTGCTGCTGATATCTATGTAAGTGCTTCTTATAGCGACGGCACATCCATTTCTCTTCTTGAAGCGCTTGCAACAGGTTTGCCCGCAATAGTCTCAGATATTCCAGGTAATCGAGAATGGATCACACCCGGTCAAGAGGGCTGGTTGTTTTCTGTAGGAGACCCTGAGACACTTGTCAACGCAATTGTGTATGCAAACGATCATCGCAGTCAATTATTAACTATGGGGAGAAAAGCACGGTTATTAGCAGAACAAAGGGGAAATTGGGAGGAGAATTTCCCGAAATTATTCGATGCATTCACGATTGCTATGAATGACTGAATGAAAAGGAGATAAGATGTTCTCTTATGAAGATATACTCAAGGGATTTAAATCGATAGAACTCACACCATCACGTGTGATTATGGTACACAGTTCTTACAAATCTTTAGGCGGTGTAGAGGGAGGGGCTGAAACGGTAATTGATGCTCTTCAGGAATTTGTTGGATCAGATGGGACAGTCTTACTCCCTAATTTTAATTTCCAATCTTGGACTGAAAGCCATTATTTCGATATAGAGGAAACGCCTTCCAAGATGGGGATCATTGGTGAATTAGCCCGTTTACATCCTGAAGCGCTTCGCACACCTCATCCAATTTATTCTTTTGCCGCGCTGGGTAAAAGAAAAGAAGAATTTAGCGCTTGTGATGACGAGGAGGCTTATGGCGATAAATCCGTGTTTGCCCTCTTTCACCATTTGAACGGCATGATCGTTAGTATAGGATTACATTGGAATAGCACCTTTTCAATGCATCATTATGTGGAATATAAAACCGGTTGTGATTATCGCAGAGTGAAGCGTTTTTCGGGCATTTATGTGGGCTATGATGGCGTTCCAAAGGTCAAAACATATACGATGTTTGTACGAAAAAACTTCAATGTGATCACCGATATTGTCCCTGGTATGGATGAACTGTTTGAAAAGGGTGTAATTCGAGAAACACAAGTTGGCGCATCAAAAGTTCATTATGCTTCGGCGAATGCTTTCTTCGATAATATGTCTGTCATTGTCAGGGAACACCCTGAAAAATTACACAAGATCAAGCAGTCGAAATTTTAAATCTTGATACGAGTTTCTTATGCTTAAAGATATTCTTAAAGAGATATATCCGTTACATCGAACGCTTGCATCAGATGGCACAGATCAGGCGCTGGAGATCATTGAGGAAAATTTACCCCACGAGATGAACTATCAGATTGAAACTTATGCTCCGGGTACACCAGTTTGGACTTGGATAGTTCCGGAGAGATATATTGTCTCTCAGGCTTTCCTGGAGACAGAGGATGGGGAAAGGATTGTTGATTTTCGCGAAAACCCGTTGCATTTGGTCTCGTATTCCTTGCCAGTAGATGAGATTCTGACATGGGAAGAATTGGAACCTCATTTGTTTACAGATGAAAAAAGACCTCGTGCGATTCCTTGGATTTTTAAATACTATGAAAGGGACTGGGGATTTTGTCTGGCAAGAGAACAATATGATGGATTGTCTCATCAGAAACGGTATCATGCGGTCATCCGTTCTGAATTTGTTACTGACCCGAATAAAGGTTTTCGGGTCGCACATGGGCTGATTTCTCCACAGGGGCATGATTCCTCGGACGTTGGGGAAATTATTATTGCAGCGCATGTGTGTCATCCGATGCAAGCGAATGATGATGCAGCAGGTGTAGTAACAGCCATTGGTGTGGCTCAAAGATTGGCGGAGATACCATTACCACCCGGATCGATGAGCGTGCGTTTTTGGTTTGGACCTGAAACGATTGGTTCGATTGCTTATCTTGCTCATCATGAAGATATCATTCCTCATCTGAAGGGCGGAATATTTTTAGAGATGACAGGGAATAATAACACCCTTGTTCTGCAGCATACTCGACAAGACGACCACTTGATGGATCGTATAGCACGCTATGTACTATGTAAAATGAGTCCGGGGTTTCGGGAGGGTGAATTTGCCCAAGTTGTAGCGAACGATGAAAGAGTGATTAATGGTCCTGGTGTGAATGTACCCTGTATATCCCTTAGCCGTTGGCCTTACGAGGAATATCATACTTCAGACGATAATCCAAGTATTATTCATGAGGAAATGCTTCAAAATGCTGTGGATGTCACTGAAGAGATCGTCCGCATTTTTGCTACGAACTATATTCCAAAACGCACTTTCAGAGGTCCGGTTTTTCTTTCTGGAAATGGCTTGTGGGTGGATTGGCGGGAAAATTGGGCATTGAACCGCGCTATCGAGAAAATTATGCTTCGTTTTGAAGGGGAACATTCGGTCTTTGCAATTGCAGAAGAATTGGGACTTGATTATTGGGAAACCCGCAGTTATATTGAGAAATTTCGCGAGAAAGGTTTTGTTACTGCAGAAAGTATACCAAGCGAGTCGCAGGAAGCATAAGTGTTCAAATGAGTATTCAAGACAAAAAAATTGTGGCTATAATTCAAGCCCGGATGGCTTCCAGCAGGTTGCCTGGAAAGGTTCTTAAAAATATTTGCGGAAAACCAATGCTGGCATGGGTTGTTGAGCGGACATCCCGTTCCGAGATTATAGGCGAAGTCGTTGTTGCGACAACGATTGATTCCAGTGATGATCCGATCATGGAGTATTGCCATACCGAGGGAATCACTTGCATGAGAGGAAGTGGTGAAGATGTCCTTGACCGTTATTATCAAGTCGCAAGTTTTTATAAAGCGGATGTGATTGTTCGAATCACAGCAGATTGTCCTTTTATAGATCCGGGTTTGATTGACAAATTATTATTCGCCTTTGATGAGACCGGTGTGGATTATGCTACGAACAGATTGCCGCCTCCGTGGGGGCGCACATATCCCATTGGACTGGATGAAGAAGTATGCACTATGGATGCATTGAGGAGAGCGTGGCAAGAGGCTGAATTCCCTTATCAACGTGAGCATGTAATGCCTTATTTTTACGAATTGGCTCCTGTTGATGAATATCAAACTTACAAGCAGATTAACCGTATTTGGAACGTACCTGCTCCGAGGAACTTCCGGGTTCTGTTGTTGAATCATGATTTGAATCTTGGAAATCTTCGATGGACAGTAGATACCGCCGAGGATTTATCGCTTGCGCAAGAAATCGGGCGTCATTTCCAATGCCATGATGATTTCTCCTGGCAAGAAATCCTTCATTTTACTGAACAGAATCCGGATATAGCCCGAATCAATGCTCATGTTGAGCATAAAGGGTTCAAGGATATCGATGAGCGCCAATCTAAAACAAGATATCGCCATCAATCCGGAAAGTAATCCTTCAGAATTGACAAAAATGACCTTCTTAACGATTTTTTCAACTCCCAAACCTTTTACTGAGCCTCATATCAATATCATCCAACGAAATGCAATTAAATCGTGGCAACAATTGGGTCAAGATGTGGAAGTAATCCTCGTTGGCGAAGAAGAAGGTATGGATCAGATCGTTAAAGGATTTGGTGTAAAACATCTACCGAATGTAGAGCGCAATGAATTGGGCACGCCTTTGGTAAGTTCAATTTTTAGATTAGCAAGGGATGCCAGTACCAGTCCATTTCTTGCTTATGTCAATGCGGACATTCTCCTTTTCCCTGGTTTCCTGCTGGTTGCACGGCAGGTTGCTCAGCAATCCAGTCATTTTTTGATCTTAGGGCAGCGATGGGATTTGAATGTTGAGGAACTTATTAATTTTGATGAGGATTGGGTAGCAAGAATGCGCGCACGGGTTAATCGACATGGGAAATACCATGCGCCTTCGGGAAGTGATTACTTTATCTTCCCTCGAGATGCGTTTGCTGAGATCCCCGATTTTGCTATTGGTAGAGCGGGTTGGGATAACTGGATGATTTATCACGCTCGCCAGCAAGGATGGTTGGTTATTGATGCAACCCCCTCTTTGATGATTGTTCATCAGAATCATGATTATCATCACTTGCCAAACGGGCAACCCCATTACGATTTGGAAGAAACTAAACTCAATGCAGCCCTTGGAGGGGGGATGGCGAACATGTATATTACTTTGGATGCCAATCGGGTGTTTGAAGATGGTCGTATTCGGCGACCTGGAATTTCTTTTGTCAGAGTTTTGCGAACTCTTGAAAGATGGATTCAACCCCGAGATGATATTCATCAAGGAATTCGGTATAGGGTCGCTAGGCGTTTACGGCGCTTGCGACGCAAGTTGGTCTAGGGTAACAACATATGCCAGAATCAATTAATCAATGTCCTTTGTGTGGAAGTCAGCAGAGCAGGATTTTTGACAGGCGGAAATTCCGTGGTCATTTAGTAATCAATCGGCTCTGCACCAATTGTGGGCTAGTATTTCAATCTCCCCGGATGACTGAAGATGAGTTGGATGCGTTCTATAAAAAGGAGTATCGGCAGGTTTATCAGGGAGATTCGGGGCCAATGGCAAAAGATCTTTTTGTTCAGAAGGGTCGGGCACATTCTGCTGTTGCTTTCCTCGAAAGATCTATCCCTCCCCCACAAAGATTTTTAGATATTGGGGCATCATCTGGAATTTTATTGGAATTTGTACAGAAAAAATTCGGAAGTGAAGTTGTAGGAATTGAACCTGGAGATTCTTATCGAGCATATGCACAGGAACGCGGTTTAGAAGTTTTCAAGAGCATTGAGGAAATGCATTCGGCAAACGTTACTGGCTTCGATTTGATTAGCATGATGCATGTTTTGGAGCATATTCCAGACCCTGTGGGATATTTGAGAATGTTACGTGAGGGTATGCTGTCAGATGAGGGATTTTTGCTCATCGAAGTGCCAAATTTGTATGCTCATGATTGTTTTGAGATTGCGCATATGACTTCTTTCAGCGTTCATACCCTTAAGGAAGTCTTGGAACAATCGGGCTATCAAATCTATGCAATTGAAAAGCATGGATACCCACGTTCAAACAATCTTCCACTGTATATAACAGCACTGGCTAAAGTAGAAGATGTCGAGAAAAAAAAGGTAAATCCAGAAAGATTTGTATTGATAAAAAGGAAAATTGGAATGCTACGACGGCGTATTTTGCAGAAATTGTTTCCTTCCAAAACATGGATTCCCCTTCCACAACCATCAGGAGGAACGAGTTGCGAGTAGGTCAGAATCCTGCAAAACGCATTCCTTATGTAGCGAAACCCGAAAGGGTTACGGTTGCAGTCATTACATACATCCCCTTTTTGGGAGGGTATTATGCTCAAAGCCTGGATGTGCTCAAGGTTTGTCTTAAGAGTATTTGGGAGAATACGGAACAACACTTTGATTTAATGATATTTGATAATGCAAGTTGCGAGGAAGTGCGAGCGTATCTTATTGATGAGCGCAATAAAGGTAATATTCAATATCTAATCTTATCCGATAAAAATATTGGGAAAGCGGGTGCTTGGAATTTTATTTTTCAGGCTGCACCGGGAGAATATATCGCGTATGCGGATAGTGATGTTTATCATTATCCCAAATGGTTGTCAGCGCTTGTCAAGGACATGGATTTGCTCCCGAAATTGGGAATGTTGACTGGAATGCCTCTACGTAGTTCGGAAGAGTATTCAACAGCCACGCTTGATTGGAGCAAAGCAAATCCTGATGCTTCTCTTGAGGTTGGTTCGTTCCTTCCATGGGAGGATTTTTGGAAGCATGCACGATCTCTAGGCGCAGATGAGACAGAAATGCGTGCTCGTTATGCAGAAGGCGAAGATATCCGGTTGACTTATCAGCATAGACAGTTTTATGTTGGTGCAGGACATTTTCAATTTATGACGCGTAAGGATATTATCCAACAAGTATTACCAATTCCCTCAAGGCGCCCAATGGGTGAAGTTAGATTATTAGATATTGCGTTGAATGATGCGGGTTTTCTCAGGTTATCAACCAAGGAATGGCATGTACAGCATATTGGAAATCAATTATCAGGTACATCTTTCGAGAGGGAATTGGGAAAACAGCCCTCTACAACAGGAAATCGAACGACTAAAAGAAAGAATAAATTTTTGAATTGGCATCCTGTTCGGCGAATCTTGCAAGGGATATATCATTGGATTTTTAAAATTCTTTATATAGATCAGGAAGATAAATGACAAAAAGAGTTTTTATCAGTGCAGATCATGGACTTGCGCTTATCTATTTTTTACAAAGCGATGTGATTTCCACATTGATAAAAGGTGGAACTGAGGTAATTTTGTTTACTGCGGGGTCTCTAAAAAGCAAAGTCAATGAGCGATTCGGTCAATCCGGATTGATCATCGAAGACCTCAGATTAGAGGCAGCCACAAAATATGCCCAGGAGGAACATGGCGCTATCCAATGGTGGCTAAACTTTTTCCGTCGGGCTGGGCCCTCTGCGCGAATGAACCTTGAGACTGTGAATAATTATGTTCATTGGATTGAAACAGAATCCAAAGGAATGCGGAAGAAAATCTTCCCGCTGGTTAAAGCAGGTGTATGGTTAATGCGTCATTCTCGTATCGTCAGGAAAATTCTTGTGAATATGCAAAATCAATTCACGCCTGATATCTATGGGGACTATTTCGAGCGTTATAAACCAGACCTTGTCATCGGAAGTACTCCTGGTTGGCGGCTTGACCGTTACTTATTGCGGGAAGCAGCCGCCCGAGGAATACAAACGGCGGCTATTGTTCAAGGATGGGACAATCCAAGCAGCCATGCATTACCGGGGGCGAAGGTTGAATGGATTACTTGTTGGTCTCAACCCCAAAAGGAAGAATTGATTAATGGTTCTGATTGGCAATCCAATCAGATTAATATTGGAGGAATTCCAGCATATGATGGATATTTTGAGCAAAGATGGTTAATGCCAAAGAAGGAATACTATCGATTGCATAATCTTGATCCAAATAAAAAGTTACTTGGTTATGCCTGTAGTTTTGTAACCTATTCACCTAATATCCAGAATATCAGAGCGCTTATTGACCTGGTTGTATCTGATCGACTTGCAGAACCTTGTCAATTACTCATCCGATTACACCCAAATCATTTTACGAATGTTCCTCGTTGGGCAAATGAAAGGGAACAGATCCGTGAATTGGTTGGGGAGTATTCAGACGTTTATTTAGTTGAACCGGTACCTCTTGGAGAGGAATTTGGTTACTATTCCGGCGAGGATATGCCGGAGAAAACGTCAATGATGGCTTATTCGGATGTATTCCTGACAGTATATTCAACAATGGTGGTTGAGGCATCTATCCATGAACGACCAATTGTAAGCGTAACGATCAATTCAGAAACAGGATGGTCGGGGCAGTATTCTTTGAAGTTAACCGAAATTGGAAAATGGCCGACCCACTCCAGATTTCGTGCTTCAGGGGCGGGGTTGGTGGTCTCTGATAAGGATGCGTTATGTGATGCAATCAACACATATTTGCGAAAACCAAGCATTGATTTAGATGCCCAGCGAGCATTTATCAAACAGGAATGTACCTTTACTGACGGGAGTTCAGGAAGGCGCACCGGTGAATACTTTCTTTCCCTTATAAAATGAGATACCTTAGCAAAATTACTCGCAGAGTGAATTTGGCTTTACAGGTTCTAATCAATGGTTTAGAGCCCGTAAGTCAGAGAAAAGAGATTCCTCCGATCTCTACTGAAGAGGTCGAGGAGATAAAAGCGATCTTTCCTCTCGAGAAATTTTTCATCTTTGGGCATGCCCGTTCAGGTACGACCATCTTAGCACGACTCATTCGTTTACATCCAGAGATACATTGCAATTGGCAGGCGCATTTTTTCACCCGTCCGCCTCTATTAAAACGCTTGGTTGAAGACGAAGATGTCGGTCGGTGGTTAAGCAGGCGAAGTAATCGCTGGAATCATGGTAAAGATCTATCGCCATTAGTATTACGGGCGGTTGCAGATACAATTTTAGAAAAAGATGCAAGAAAAGAGGGCGCTAGAGTTGTAGGAGATAAAAGCCCGAATGGTTTATTGAATGGAGAGGCAGTACGCTTACTTCACAATGTCTATCCAGATGCGCATTTAATATTTATTGTCCGGGATGGACGCGATACAGTCCTTTCTCATCGTTTTCAAACATTTATAGACGCTCCCCAACACTTAGGGCAAGAAGATTTGCGGATTAGAAACACTTTTGCAAAGGATTCTGTCCCATTCTTCAAAAAGGAGAAGTCTGTATTTACGAGGACCGGACTACGGAAAGAAGCAGAAGCCTGGGTTAAAAATATTACCGAAACCGATAAGTTTGGAAGAGAATTATTTGGCACATCTTATTTGAGCCTGCGCTATAAGGACCTGATAGATGAGCCAAGAACGAGTGTTGAGGGCATCTGGGAGTTTTTAGGAGTTGAAAAGGAATTCGCAGGTGTTGGTGAGGCAATCGATAGCGAGATGAGCGTAAATTTGGATGAGCAGTGGCAGAACGAAAAGGCTAAGGAAATTGCTAAATCGTTGCGGAAAGGCAAAACAGGAACATGGCAGGATTTATTCACTCCTCGGGATAAAGAAATTTTTAAGGAAATTGCTGGAGAGGCATTGATTACCTGGGGTTATGAAACGGATTTGGATTGGTAGCGCATGGTGAACTAAGTATGAAATTCCTTATTGTTGGATACGGCTCTATAGGGAGAAGACATTTTCGTAATTTGCAAGCATTAGGAGAGAAGGATATTCTCTTTTATCGCACAAATCGCGGCACGGTTTCAGATGAGGAGATCAAAGATTATCCGATTGAAACAGATCTGGAGCAAGCACTTGCACACCGACCAGATGGGGCAATCATTGCGAATCCTACTGCTTATCATCTTGAAGTTGCTAACCCAGCGGTGGAAGCGGGGTGCCATATTCTCCTGGAAAAGCCAGTATCACACTCCATGGGAAAAGTGGAGGCTTTTAAAGACAGTGTAATCCGAAATCATGTTCGCGTCCTAGTTGGTTACCAATATCGTTTTCATCCAGGATTGCGTAAAGTTGCTTCTTTGATCAAATCGAGAGCGGTTGGCGAACCTCTCTCAGTACACGTGCATTGGGGTGAATATCTGCCTGGATGGCATCCATGGGAAGATTACAAGAAAAGTTATAGCGCAAGGGCAGATCTTGGCGGTGGTGTTGTCTTGACCCTGTCGCACCCATTAGATTATCTGCGTTGGATCTTTGGGGAGATTGAATCTGTATTCGGGATGACATCATCAAATAGCAGTTTGGATATAGATGTTGATGATGTAGCAGAAATTACCCTAAAGTTTGTGAATGGTGTAATTGGGCATGTTTCTTTGGATTATATTCAAAGACCACCAACACATAATCTGGAAATTATCGGTACTCAGGGTACAATCCGTTGGGATAATTCCGATGGCGCAGTACATGTCTATAGCGCGCATGGAGGAACTAATGCTATGTGGGAGGTTTATCCTGCACCTAAGGGCTTTTCAAGGAATGACATGTTTCGTGAGCAAATGAAGCATTTTATAAAAGTTGTAAAGGGAAAAGAAATCCCGTTATGTAGTTTGGATGATGGCGTACGTGCTTTGGAGATTGCTTTGGCAGTGCACGAATCAACCAGAACACAGCGGATGGTCAAGGTTATCATATGAAAATGAAAGTTGGATTATCGGTTAAAGAGTTCGAATCTGTAAACTGTGTTATTTGTAATGATTCGAATTTAAGATTGATAGCGAAAAAAGGCGAGTTTGGCTGGCCGACTTATGTTTCTATCTGTAAGGATTGTGGCTTGGTTTTCTTGAGCCCGAGATGGACAAATAAAGACTATCAACGGTTTTATATTAATGAGTATGACCAGGTTTTACGTGCAGATACTGCAAAAGTCGAAGAAAAAGAAAAGAGAAAAGCAAAAATTGTTTGGCAGCGTCTGCAAGGTCACTTGTCCGATAAGAGGATAAAGGTTCTTGATATCGGATGTGGAATGGGATGGGCGTTGCAGCTGATTAAACAAGAAATACCTGGTGCTGAGTTATATGCAATTGAGCCTTCTGAACGGTATAAGAAACATGTTCAAGAGGATGTAGGAGCACAAATTATTGCGACGGATGTGGACAGTGATTGGTTTTTGAAATATGATGATCAATTCGATTTGATTATTATGCGGCATGTAATTGAACATCTATTAGACCCAGTTGCTGCCTTGAAAAAGATCAGTCATGCCTTATCTCCGAAGGGTTTGTTATATATTGCAACACCGGATATGATGCATCCTGATGGGTCTCTGAACCAATTCTGGTATCGGTCTGTGCATACATATTATTACTCAAAAGTCCCGATGCAAAGGATTGCAGCAAAAGCGATGCTGGAACATCTTGTCTTAAGGACTGAAAAGGCAGAACTTTGGGGAATTTTCCGCAAGAACCCACAGGTCACCGAAGTGAACCATTCGGTTTATCAGGAGCAAATGACAGTATTAAAACAGTATAAGATCAGGAGATTAGTCCGTTGGATTATTCGTCTTTTTGCTCCACAAAAGATTAGCAAGAGAATACCAAAGTCTTGGAAAGCGATCGTACCTAAAGAAATTAAGGATAAGTTTCGGAGTCTTGTATATCGTCATTAATCCGCTGGAACGATGGTGATGCATCAAATCTCCTAGGGTATGTGAAATAATTAAAGGATATCGATTATGCAAAAGAATATACAATGTATCTTGATAAAGCCAGAACACACAATACGGCAAGCAATGGAAGTTATCGAAAAAGCCCCCCACAATTGTGGCGTATCGGGCTTAGCAGTGGTTGTAGATGAAAACCAACAGATGATTGGTGTAGTTACGGATGGTGATATACGGTCAGCGATCCTTCACCACCAAAGCCTTGATGATCAAGTCTCCATGATTATGACCTCTGACCCGATTGCGGTCACAAATAATGCAAATCACATGAAAATGTATGAAGATGTTGTAACCATGTTGAATGGTAGTACCCGTATGTTAGATAGAGCAGCCGGAAAGATTATTGTAGTGGACGAGGAACATAAAGTGGTTGATGTTGTTTCTTTCCTAAATCTAATTCAACAAGCAGACATTAAGACAAAGAAAATTGCGGTGATTGGGCTGGGATTCGTTGGTCTAACATTAGCGGTTGTCTTAGCAGATGTCGGCTTTACAGTTCTAGGTGTCGAGTTGCGAGATTCTGTACGTAAATCTTTGGAAGATGGAAAACCACATTTCTACGAAGCAGGTTTGGCAAACCAACTTAGGTATCATATTGGGAAGCGTATGCAGATTGCTAAAGACCTTGCTGAAAGCGATTGTGATGTTTATGTGATTTCTGTGGGAACCCCAGTTGATTCAAGTAACCAGCCCATTCTTGATGATGTTCGAAAAGCAGTGAAAAGTATTGCACATGTGCTAAAACCAGATAACATCGTCATGCTTCGTTCTACTGTCCCAGTGGGAACTACGCGGGATTATGTGATTCCAATACTCGAAGAGATTTCTGGCTTAAGAGCAGGCAAGGATTTTTCGGTTGTCTTTGCCCCTGAACGAACAGTGGCGGGGAAAGCAATTAAGGAATTGCGAACCTTACCGCAAGTTATAGGTGCTACAGATTCCCAAGGCGCGGAGATTGCTGCGGCAATCTTCCGTGAAATGACAACAACAATTGTACGTGTTGATTCACTCGAAACTGCTGAGATGGTTAAATTGATCAATAATAGTTTTAGGGATTTGATATTTTCTTTTTCAAACGAAATTGCTCTCTTATGCGAACATTGGAATTTAGATGCTTATCATGTTATAGAGGCAGCAAATGAAGGATATCCGCGGGATCCTGTGCCATATCCTAGCCCGGGTGTAGGTGGGGTGTGTTTGAAGAAAGACCCGCATTTGCTATATGCGAGTGCAAACGCGATTGGACATCAATCGAACATATTTGGTATTAGCCGTCGTATTAATGAATTTATGCCAACGCATGTAATGCGAAAGTTCGAGAATTTTTGCCGATTAACAAATCAAAACCCTGCCGAACTGAAGGTATTAGTTGTAGGGCTCGCGTTCAAAGGTTGGCCAGAAACTTCTGATATGCGGGATTCTACAGGCGTTGATTTAGTTAAAAATCTTCAAGAAATCGGTGTAAAAGTGCTGGGATATGATCCTGTTGTAAGTGATGATGAAATGCGTGCATTTATCGGGATTGACCCCGTAACCTTGGAGAAAGGGTTCATCTCTGCTAGTGCAGTTTTTGTGATGAACAATCATCCCTCTTATGAAGATTGGAACCTATATTCCTTATTGAGGTCGATGAATACGCCTGGGCTGTTCTTCGATGGCTGGAGAATGTTTCACGAGGAAGAAATTTTACGCATTCCTGGAATTAGTTATAGTACCGTGAGCCAAAATCTTGGTTGGCCTGAATAAATGATTGACACGAACTCATCCAATCTAAATTCATATGCTGTGATTATGGCAGGTGGACAAGGGAGTCGTTTGTGGCCCTTGAGCAGGTCAAACTTCCCTAAACAATTCTTGTCCTTGGGAATTGAAGACAGGAGTCTCTTGCAGGCTGCTGTCGAGAGGGCAAAGAAAATCGTTGGGTCTATGGACCGTATCATTGTTGTAGCACGCAAAGAGCAAGAAGACCTTGTTCGTGAACAATTACCCGATATTCCAGAATTAAACCTTTTACTTGAACCGGTTAGCAGGAACACAGCAGCATGTATCGGATATGCGGCTTTTAATTTGCTAAAAAGAGACTCAAATGCTGTGATGGCGGTATTCCCTGCGGATCACTTGTATAAGAATGAGGAGCCATGGATTGAAACAATAAAAACCGCACTCATTTTCGCCCAATCTTCAGAATACTTGGTTACGATTGGTCTTATCCCTGAATTTCCATCGCCAAATTACGGCTACATACAGAAGGGTGAGCCAATCCAGATAAGTGAAAAGAACTCAGTTTTCAAAGTGGTCAAATTTGTAGAAAAGCCGGAAATATCCGTTGCTGAAAAGTATGTTAAATCTGGTAAATATTTATGGAATACAGGAACATTTTGTTGGAGGGCGGATTCATTTCTAGAAACGCTGAAATCTTACCTTCCAGCCCATTATCAGGGTTTCCAACGAGTGATGGATGTTCAGAAACATGAAGATAAGTTTTTATCGATGTATCAGTCGCTGGAAAATATTTCCGTGGATTATGGTGTGATGGAGAGGGCAGAAAAAGTAGCAGTTGTCATGGGGAAATTTGAACGCATTGATCTTGGTAATCTACTTAATTTAAAAGCGATATACCCATCAGATAAACACGGAAATATGCTTCATGGTCAATCAATCTGTTTCAAAGGAAAAGATAATATTATCTTTTCGCAGGAATCAAACGATCAATTAACTGTCTTATATGGGCTTTCTAACATGGTCGTTATTCATATGGAAGATGTTGTTTTCGTATGCCCACAATCATCAGTAAATGAAATTAAAGCGCTAATTGGAAACCTCAAAGCGGAAGGGTTGAGTAAGTTTCTATGAACTCAAAATGGGTAATTGTATTCGATTGGGATGGAACATTGATTGATTCATTACCTTACAAAATCCAAAACGCAAGCCTATTATTTGCCCAACGATTTGGGGTTGAGGAAGAGCGTGTAAGGAATGCTTACAGACTACATTCTGGTATCCCGCGTAGACAGCTCTTTGATGCAATATGTGCGAACCTTTCGCTGCCACCTTTGACAGATGATACATTTTCCCAACTAAGTAAAAAGTTCTCGGATGTCAATCGCCATGTAATTTCCAAATTGAAAGTCCCGGATGATACGATAAACACTTTAACAGCACTGAAAGAGAAGCAATATTCTCTCTTTATTTCCACCGCAGCCGCACAAGAAGAAGTATCCTATTTAGCGAGAAAATTAGGTGTATCCTTTTATTTTACCGAGGTACTTGGTTCGAAAGATGGGTTTACTAAGGGACCAGTGCATATAGCATATCTTCGAGAAAAGTATGGATATCCTGATGAAAAATTTATTTTCGTAGGAGATGAACCAAACGACGTTCTCTTGGGAAAACAAGCGGGTATCTTGACTGCTGTGCGCCTAGGATCTCATGATGAAAAAACTTTAAAATCCGCAGCCCCGGATTTTATTATCCACACGCTGTTCGAATTAATAGATATCCTAAATTAAACTTAGGGATTGATTAAGAAGGAGTATGAACAATTTATATTTCAGGAGTAACACATATGCGAACTGTAATTGCTGAATTATGTCAAAACCATAATGGCGATCTTACATTATTAAAGGAAATGGTATGGGCTGCAGCAGAATCTGGAGCAACATATGCCAAGATTCAATCTATGCTTGCTGATGATTTAACAACCCGTGAGCGGTTTGAAGAAGGACGATGGGAAAATGGTGTTCAAGTTGCAATTAAACGACCCTATCTATCTGAATACAACCGGTTAAAACCAATGGATTTAGATGATGATGCACATTATTTATTCGCAGAGGAGTGTGTAAAAGCGGGTATCAAACCTCTCACCACTATATTTTCAAGGTCTCGGATTCCATTTATAAGCAGCCTGGGATGGGATGCAATTAAAGTAGCCAGTTATGATTGTGCCAGTTATCCAATGATCGAAGAATTAAAGGAACAATTTTCTCATTTATACATTTCGACTGGTGCGACTTTTGACCATGAGATTGAAAAAACATCAAACATATTAAAAGGGCATAGTTTCTCTCTTTTGCATTGTGTTACTATTTACCCGACCCCGATGAATGAATTGAACTTAGCGCGTTTGGATTATTTGAAACAATTCACGCAATCGGTCGGATTTAGTGATCACAGTTTGGTCTCACGGGATGGGATAAAAGCCTCGGTCGCCGCGATGGCTTATGGCGCGGATGTAGTTGAAAGGCACTTTACCATTCTTCCGCCAGACCAAACAAGAGATGGTCCTGTTTCGATAAATTCTGAACAATTGGCTGAATTGGTAAATTTCGCAAAAATGAGTAATGAAGACCTACTTGATTATGTGGTTCGCGAAATACCTGAATTTGATACCATGATCGGTAAAGTACAGCGACAATTAAGTCATGAGGAAGAACTTAATCGGGATTATTATCGGGGAAGGTTTGCTAGTAAAGTTGGAGATGAAGTGATATACAATTGGCAAGATCGTCCTGTATTTTAGATAGGTGAACTATGAATGTTTTAGGTGTAATTCCCGCAAGAGGGGGCTCAAAATCAGTGCCGCGTAAGAATCTAACATTGATTTTTGGGCGTCCATTAATTGCCTTTACCATTGATGCAGCAAAGCGTAGTCATTACATTACACATTTTGTGCTATCGTCAGAGGATGATGAGATTATCTCAATTGGGCGAAAGTACGGTGCTCCTGTTCCCTTTAAAAGACCCGCAAAATTGGCTACAGACAATGCGCCAACTTTACCTGTTGTACAGCATGCAGTACGAGAGTTAGAAACCCAAAATAGGCTCACATTTTCTTATGTTGTGCTTTTACAACCGACTACTCCAATGAGGCGACCAGAGGACATTGATAATGCAGTGGAAAAGTTGGTTAATACGGAAGCGGATTCCGTTATCTCTGTTTGTGATGTGGATGCCTATCACCCTGCAAGGATGCGTATGATTGTTGATGACCAGTTGATAGAATTACCGATAAAAGAGCCGCGCGAGATGGCGCGTCGTCAAGATTTACCCAAGATTTATATTCGCAATGGTGCAGTGTATGCAGTTCGTCGCCAAGTTTTGATGGAGCAGAATAGCATGATTGGTCAAGTCAGTCGTCCTTATATCATGCCAGTAGAACGCTCAGTAAATATTGATAGTAAATTAGATTTGCTTCTGGCTCAGTTATTAATGCACGAAGAAGACTACCAACACATTCCTAGGATTAATGAAATTGCATAAGAAACCGCTCCGCATAATCCTTGCTGAGGAATCGAGTTTTAGCCAGGAGGGCATACAAGCCCTAGCGGAACTTGGAAAGTTGGATACTACAAACCTCACACAGGAGGAATTGGTCGAGCGAATCCATAATTACGATGTACTTGTGCTCCGTTTAGGATTGTGTGCGGACAAACCCTTGTTTATGGCAGGTAATCGGTTGAAAGTGATTGTTACACCGACTACTGGATTAGACCATATCGATTTAGAAGTGGCAGAACAGAAAGGAGTAACCGTTCTCAGTCTGAAAGGGGAGCGTGCATTCCTTGATCAAGTCTACTCGACCGCTGAACATGCTTTTGGTTTGCTTCTCGCATTGCTTCGCAAGATACCTTCGTCCTTCGATGCAGTTAAGCAGTATCAATGGCGAAGAGACCTTTTTCGGGGGAGAGAGTTGGATGGGAAGGTTCTTGGTTTAATTGGTTGCGGGAGGTTAGGAACGATGATGGTACGCTACGCAACCGCTTTTGGTATGGACGTATTGGTTTATGATCCTTATCAAAAGCAACTGCCAGAGATGATAACGCTTTGTTCTTCTCTTTATGACCTTCTCAGTCGTAGTGATGTTGTTTCTCTTCATATTCCGCTCAATGAGGAAACTAGTGGTATGCTTTCTCGCCAGGAATTTGAATGGATGAAATCAGGTTCGTATTTAATTAACACTTCACGAGGAGCAGTCATTGATGAACAAGCGCTTTTAGATAACCTCATTTCTGGGAAATTAAACGGCGCGGCGCTAGATGTATTGTGTGATGAGCATTTGATTGGAAAAAATCAGGAGAATCCCTTAATTGAGTATGCTAAAGAGCATGATAATCTAATTATTACGCCCCATATCGGGGGTGCTGCATACGAATCTGTACATAAAGCCGATATGTTTATCATTGATAAATTAAAAAAATGGTTGTTAGAAAATGGTTTCTGAATTTTATTTACTGAAGCGTAACATGAAATATGAAAAATCGCAATTCAGGTTTATTTTGTCATTCCCCTTCAATAATTGTGAATTTAATTTCATGATTCAATAGATTCTTCGGGTCTATTCATTCATAAGAATGCTGCTATAATTCAACACCTGAAATTTACTAGGATATTTATCTAGAAGAAAAACTCGAAAACAGGAGAGATTACTATTATTGCTGGCACAAAATTTTTGGCAACAGTCGCCGGTTTAATTGTTGGCTTCCTGGTGGGTATGACAGGAATGGGTGGTGGTGCTTTAATGACACCATTCCTGATTTTAATCCTTAAGATGAATCCAGTGACAGCAGTAGGAACTGACTTGGCATTTGCTGCAGTAACCAAGATTACTGGAGGATATCAGCATTGGCGTCAGCATACATTAAGATTGAAGCCAGTACTTTGGATGGCTCTTGGTAGTATACCTGCCTCTTTATTGGGTTCACATTATATAATCTCTCGCGTAGGGAATGAATATGTCGTTCAGCACCTACTGCCCTTGTTATTAGGTATTGTGTTGATTGTTGTAGGAATATTGGTTGTTTTAAGAGCTTTGGGATGGTTGAGAAACAAGGAAAATGATCCTGTTATTTGTCCTCAACCATGGTCTTTTATATTAATTGGAGCGATTGGGGGATTATTAGTTGGATTAACCTCTGTCGGAGGAGGAACAATTATCATGGCTCTTTTAATGATTTTTTACACAATCCCTGCTGGACAATTAGTGGCGATGGATGTCTCTCATGGTGCTCTCTTGGCTTTGTTTACCGCTTCAACATATGCGTTTTCAGGACATGTTGATTGGTCGTTGACTATTTGGTTGCTTATTGGTTCGTTACCAGGTGTATGGTTGGGTGCAAGAGCAGTAAAGATTATCCCCCAAAGGACTGTTCGTATTGCGCTCGGTATTCTGCTGTTGCTAGCAGGAATTAATTTGTTTATTAATAATTCTACTATATGACCTTTGTTTTAATTATAAGGCTCTCAGTAGTATGGCAGAAAAGACAATGTTAAAAAATATAAAGGAGTTTGAATACGAAATGACTGATTCATCGAAGAATAGTGTGTTAATTTCTCCTTATGGTGGGAAATTAGTGAATTTGCTGGAAATGGTGAAGGCGCGGGAAGGTTTGCTTGAGGAAGCAAACCATTTTCCTTCGATTCAATTGAGTAATCGTGCACTTCATGATCTTGAATTGCTTGCAACGGGAGCTTTTTCTCCACTGGATCGTTTTATGGGAAAAGCCGATTATCAAAGAGTGTTGACAGAGATGCGATTGGCAAATGGTTTGTTGTTTCCTATTCCAATAACTTTAACCATTGATAAAGAGGATCTTCCAACCCGAGAAGAATGGATTACTTTGCGAGATTCGCGCAACTATTTAATTGCGGTAATGCGAATCGAGGAAGTCTTTCGATGGAATCCAGTTCGTGAGGCACGTTTAGTACTTGGTACAACGGATCATCGACATCCCTTGGTTTCAGAAATGGATCAATGGGGAGACCTGTGTATTTCTGGTGAAATAAAGGTATTAAATCTACCCAAATATTATGATTTTGTGGAAATTCGGCGGACTCCAGCAGAAGTGCGTTCTATTCTAGAAAAAATGGGCAATAAAAATGTTGTTGCTTTTCAAACTCGAAACCCAATGCACCGTATCCACGAGGAACTCACGAAACGCGCTGCTGAACAAGTGGGTGGAAGTTTGCTAATTCATCCCGTTGTGGGAATGACGAAGCCGGGAGACGTCGATCATTATACTCGTGTCCGTGTTTATAAAGCATTGGTCGAAAATTACTATGACAAGGATAAAACTGTTTTAAGCCTTTTACCCTTAGCAATGCGAATGGCGGGGCCTCGTGAAGCATTATGGCATGCGATTATCCGTCGAAATTTCGGCGCAAATCACTTTATTGTTGGACGTGACCATGCTGGACCAGGTAAGGATAGTTCGGGAAAACCTTTCTATGGTCCTTACGAAGCACAGGATATGATGTCGCAATATGAAGATGAGATCGGTGTAAAAGCATTGCAGTTTCAAGAAATTGTATATCTTGTTGATGAAAACCGATACGAGGAAAAATCTAAAGTTTCCCCTGATGCGAAAACAGCCTCAATCTCTGGTACTCAAGTGAGAGAGGATTACCTGGCTGTGGGGAAACCGTTACCAGGATGGTTTACTCGAGAAGAAACAGCGAAGATATTAATGGATGCAAATCCTCCTCGCCACAAACAGGGTTTATGCATTTGGTTCACGGGTTTGAGTGGAGCCGGAAAATCTACTATTGCAAATGCGCTGATTCCGATGTTATTAGAGTATGGAAGACAAGCAACGGTGTTAGATGGAGATGTTGTGAGAACTCACCTTTCGAAAGGACTTGGATTTAGTAAAGATGATCGTGACACAAACATCTTAAGAATTGGTTTTGTTGCAGGCGAAATCACTAAGCATAATGGCACGGTAATCTGTGCGGCTATCAGTCCGTATCGAAAAACGAGAAATGAAGCGCGGAAGATGGTTGGCTCAGATAGATTCGTTGAAGTGTTTGTAGATACACCTCTTAATGTTTGTGAAGAGCGTGATATTAAAGGTCTTTATGCTCGAGCACGTCGTGGTGAGATTAAAGGCTTTACAGGCATCGATGATCCCTATGAGGCACCTGTTAAACCGGAAATTGTTCTTAATACAGAAGTGACATCACCGGAAGAAAACGCTCATTTAATTATCAATTATCTGAAAGAGAGAGGATTTTTGGTTACAAACGAAAGCCATGAGTAAATTGCCTGATATGTTTGATCTGTCCGAACGTGTTGCAATAGTAACTGGTGGAGCCGGGTTGCTGGGGCGGCAATTCTCTCATACCCTTGCGGAAGCGGGTGCTTCTATTGTTGTGGTTGATATTGATAAAGATGCCGCTGATGCTGTCGTTGCGTCCCTGATTAATAATGGCAGCCAAGCGATTTCTGTCTGTGCTGATATTACA
This sequence comes from Anaerolineae bacterium, assembly GCA_011176615.1. Classification (GTDB taxonomy): domain Bacteria; phylum Chloroflexota; class Anaerolineae; order Anaerolineales; family UBA11858; genus G519. Next base: position 24,300 of record DUEG01000125.1, read on the forward strand.
AATCCGAAATCCGTGCATAACATGGTATCAACGGTTCTAGAGACATATCGGCGAGTTGATATCCTTGTAAATAGTGCCGCAATGGATCCGAAATTTGACCCTGAGCATTTAGAATTAGGAACAAAAGGGATTGGTTCTTTTGAAGACTTCCCCTTGGAAACATGGAAAGCGGCATTGAATGTCAACTTGACAGGAATGTTTCTGACATGCCAAGCAGTTGTAAGCCCAATGCTTGAGCAAAAGAAGGGTGTTATTATCAATATCGCTTCTATATACGGTGTTGTTGGACCTGATCAACGTTTGTATCAAGAACAAGGGAAGCAAACCCATTACAAGCCTGTATACTATACGGTAACCAAAGCAGGGGTTCTGGGATTAACTAAATATTTGGCAACTTATTACGCAGGTAAGAATATTCGCGTGAATGCTTTAACGCCTGGAGGAATTTACAATGGACATGATGATTCATTTATACAGGCGTATGGTTCACGGTCTGTATTAGGGCGTATGGCTGCAGAAGATGAAATGAATGGGGCATTACTCTTCCTTGCTTCGGACGCGTCATCCTATATGACAGGCGCAAATTTAGTAATTGATGGGGGTTGGACGGCTTGGTAATGAGAATCTGGTTGGTGCGATAAAAACATGGAAAAACTAGAAGTCCTTGCTTTGATTCCTGCAAGAGGAGGATCTAAGAGTATCCCTCGGAAAAATATCAAACCTCTCGCTGGCTTTCCTTTGATCGCTTATAGCATTGCAGCCGGAATCGCTGCGGAGACGGTTACGCGTGTTATTGTTTCGACAGAAGATGAACAGATTGCTAAGATTGCTAAGTCTTATGGCGCAGAGGTGCCATTTTTACGTCCTGCAGAGTTCGCGCTTGACAATACGCCGGATCTGCCAGTTTTTGAGCATGCTTTGAAATGGCTGCAAGAGAATGAACAATATGAGCCTAATATTATTGTTCAATTACGTCCTACTTCGCCATTTAGAAGGGTTTGGCATATAAATCAAGCAGTGTTTAGATTGATTGAACATCCGGAAGCGGATTCGATTCGGACTGTGTGTGTTCCCTTCCAAAACCCATACAAAATGTGGCAGATTTCGCCTGAAGGTTACATGAAGCCCTTACTTAAAACAGAAGGTGCGGAACCTTATAATATGCCTCGTCAGGCTCTTCCTGATGTTTATTGGCAAACCGGATACGTGGATGCGGCTTGGTCGGATACAATACGAAAAAAGAATTCAATGACAGGAGATTATATCCTGCCACTTGTCATTAATTCTACGGAATGGGTGGATATTGACTCTGTAGATGATTGGAAAAGGGCGGAACAACTTTTACTGAGCGGGGCAATTAGTTTTGATGAGTTAGGTTTTTGTATAACGAAGGATTGAAAACGCACGCAGGTGCAGGCCCGGATATTTTATTAAATAATGAATTCTCCAAAGGAGATTGAAATGCCTGTAATTAAAATTGGCGATCGATTAGTGGGTGATGGTACCCCTACGTATATTATTGCAGAGATCGGTGTAAACCATAATGGTATTTTGGAATATGCATTTGAGTTAATTGATGCCGCGGTTGACGCAGGTACAGATGCGGTTAAATTCCAAAAGCGTAAATTGGACCAGATATACCCCAAAAAATATTTAGAAAACTCAAATATTGGCGAGAAGAATCTTAATTATCTATTGCCAATTCTTCAACGTGTTGAGTTATCTGATGAGGATTATTTTAAGATTGTTGAGTATTGTAAGGAGAAAGGTGTTACTTTCTTGTGCTCTGCGTTTGACACTGAAAGTGTAGATTTTATTGATTCTCTGGGTGTCCCTGCTTTCAAGGTTGCCTCTGCGGATATGATTAATCTTCCGCTCCTAGATTACCTTGTAACCAAAGGGAAACCATTAATTGTCTCAACAGGAATGTCCAGGATGGAGGAAGTGGATATCACAGTAAATTTCCTTAAAAAGAGAGACGCTGAATTCGCACTTTTGCATTGCAATAGCACGTATCCGGCTGCTTTCGAGGATATCAATTTGCGATTTATGAATCGATTGCGGGACTATGGGGTGCCTGTGGGATATTCAGGACATGAAAGAGGCATTGCGGTTTCGACAGTTGCATCAGCACTTGGGGCAAGCATCATTGAGCGTCATATAACCCTTGATCGAACCATGGAAGGACCTGACCATGCCGCAAGTTTGGAACCTCATGGTTTCAAGAAAATGGTTCGTGATATTCGGCAAGTGGCAAGTGCTTTGGGAACGGGTCAGGAAAAATACATGTCCAGGGGAGAGATTTTGAATCGTGAAGTGCTTGCAAAAAGCCTTGTCGCGAAAAGACGGATTGAACCAGGGGAAAGAGTTACACCTGGGATGGTTTCTGTGAAAGGGCCTGGACAAGGGCTCTCGCCACAACGATACACGGACTTGCTGGGCAAGAAAATTCAAAGAGTTATCGAAGAAGATGAGCCTTTCTTACCAAAAGATTTGGGAGTTACTATTACATTAGATGTTGAGCATACCCTGCCCATGATTTGGGGATTTGTTGTGAGATTTAACGATTATAAGGGAGTTTTAAAACATAAACCCAAGTTGTTGGAATTTCATTTAACTGACAAAGATCTGGATGAAGAATATGCTAACGAGAAACTGGATATGCAATTGGTTTTACATGCACCTGAATTCTGGTCAAATCATTTGGTTGATTTATGTACGCGCGATAAAGGTCATCGGCAGGCATCGATTGATTTGATTCAGAGAGCTATCGATGTAACGAGAAAGATAGCCCCATATTTCAAAGGAACGCCGAAAGTAATTGTCCACCCTGGGGCTGCGAGCCTTGATCAACCCGAGGATGATGTCAGATTTTTATATGAGAACCTACGATATTCAGTTGAAGCCATAGATTTTGATGGGATTGAGTTCTTGCTGGAGAATTTACCGCCAAGACCCTGGTATTTTGGCGGGCAATGGTTAACAAATGTGTTCATGGATACCTTTGAGATCAAAGAATTTCTTGATGAGATGGGTCTGAAGGTTTGTTTTGATACATCACATAGTAAATTATATTGTAACTATGCTCGAAAGGATTTTTATGATCAGGTTAAAGTGATTCTTCCTTATGTATCTCATTTGCATCTATCTGATGCTGCCGGTTTAGATGGTGAGGGCTTGCAAATTGGTGAAGGGACGATAGATTGGATGGAGTTTTTCAGGATCGCTAAAAATTATCATGGGACAATGATTCCTGAAATTTGGCGTGGTCATCAAAGAGATGGAGAAGGATTTATCATTGCGATCAATCGTTTGTCTGAAGCATATTTTAAGGTGGTAGATGAGCAATCAGACAAACGCTGACAAGGTTGATTAGTAACACCCAGTGGATAATCATTTTATGAATTTCGTTAATCGAATGAAGATTGGATATCTTCGTGCGCAAAGAGATTGGCGTTTGTTAAATCTGACAAAAAAGGTTGCAGCGAAGTCTCATCCGCGATCTGTTCAGAAACCAGTGCTTATGTTTAATGCTTCAACACGGCTAGGTGGTTTTAGTCAGAATGCAGCATTCTCGTTATTGACATCTTGGGGATTGCAATTGGCTGGTGTGCCAGTTGTTCATTTTGCATGTCGAGCAGGAATGAGCCGTTGTGTGCTTGGTACAAATCCGGATGATTACGCTGCTGCACCTCCTTGTAAGGTTTGTATCGCGCAATCAAAGAAATTATATTCTTCTGCTCCGGTACGCTGGTTCGATTATCAATCCAATAATGAACTCTTTAATGTCATTAAAGATTTGAGTCTTGAAACCCTAAGCACTTTTGAGTTTAAGCCTGACGGCACTAATTTGTCATTTAACGGAGTATCTATTCCATTAGGAGACTTGGTTCTTTCATCTTTGCGATGGGCATTACGCAGGTATCATCTTCAGGACGATGAACCGACAAGGTATCTGCTACGAGAGTATGTGCTATCTGCTTATCGAGTTGCAGAAGCCTTCGATCAAGTGCTAGACGAAGTAGAACCTAAGGTAGCAGTGATCTTTAATGGTTTGCAATTTCCTGAGGCTATTGCAAAGTGGGTAGCCAAAAGGAGAGGGATTCGGGTAATTACCTATGAAGTGAGTTTTACGCCATTTTCAGCGTTTTTCACGGATGGTGAGGCGACTGCATATCCAATTAAAATCTCTGAAACATTTAAATTGTCCCCTGAACAAGATGCAAAATTGGACAATTATTTGCGTCAGCGCTTTAAAGGTGATTTTACAATGGCGGGGATTCGTTTTTGGCCTGAAATTAATGGGCTAAATGATGACTTTTTGTCGCGTGCTGGTCAGTTCAAACAAATTGTTCCTGTGTTTACGAACGTTATTTTTGATACCAGCCAAAAACATGCTAATGTAGTCTTTCCGCATATGTTTGCTTGGTTGGATAGCATTTTGGAGGTCATACGAAAACATCAAGAAACCCTGTTTGTGATTCGAGCACATCCCGATGAAAAGCGTCCAGGAACCCGAAAACAAGCACGAGAAAGTGTTTCAGATTGGGTAGACAAAAATAAAGTATCTGATTTGAACAATGTAATATTTTATGATTCAAACGAATATATAAATTCGTATGAATTGATAAAGAAAGGGAAATTCATCGCTATCTATAATTCTTCGATAGGATTAGAGGCTACAATACTGGGCGTACCAGTGCTTTGTGGGGGGAAAGCGAGATTTACTCAATACCCAATTGTATTCTTCCCTAAATCAATTGAAGCGTATTCTCGAAAAATGGAGCAATTTCTAGATAAAGATACAATATCGCTCCCCGAAGAATTTGTGGATAATGCACGGAAGTTCCTTTATCATCAATTGTTCAAGGTTTCGTTGCCGTTTGGGGAATTTTTAGAGGCTCATCCTACCCCTGGATATGTTCAGTTGAAGAGATTCTCATGGAAGAAATTGCGCCCTGAGCATTCTGAAACGATTAAAGTGATTACGGAGGGGATATTGAACCGTAAACCTTTTGTTATGCCGGACCGACTTGAAGATTAATGTTGTGGATGATTACTTTTCTGCTAAACACTCTGCTAAGATAGTTCGTTGGCGATTAAGAAGATTCGTAGCAGCAATGAAATGGGGGAACGGCAAACTGAAGCAAGCGCCGATAATCTTCGGAAACGCGATGCCTAAGTCAGGGTCTCATTTGCTAACGCAAGTGTTACACGGGTTAACGTCAATAGGTCCTTTTGTGGATCCGGGTTTTCCTCCTGTAAATCGAACAGAGCAGAATCGACCTCGGTCACCAGATGACATACTTAAAGATTTGCAAAGAATGTTGCCGGGTGATATTCGTTATGGCTATCTGCATGCACGCGAGCCTTACATAAGCGTCTTGACACAACCTAATTGGGCGACGATATTTATTACCCGCGACCCGCGTGATATGTTGGTTTCGCATGTTTTTTATGCTACAGAGATGAATGTTTCTCATGGTATGCATCGTTATTATATGGATCAGTTAACGAATATGGAGGAGCGCCTTAATGCTGCAATTGAGGGTGTCAAAGAAACCGGTTTTGAACTTGCGAGTGTTAAAGAACGTTATGATTCGTATATTGACTGGCTAAACAGACCAGAAATTCTTCCTATCCGATTTGAAGATTTGATACTTGATCGTAAAAACACTATTGAAAGAATCCTAAATTATCTGCAGCGAAGAGGATTTACACATATATTAGATATATCGGAAGAAATTTCTGCTTTAGAATCATCGATAAAACCAGGAAAGTCAGGTACATTTCGGAAAGGGCAGCCGGGGAACTGGAAAGAATATTTTACTGATGGCAATAAAAAACGTTTTAAAGAGGTTGCAGAAGATCTTCTTATTTGTTTGGGATATGAAAAAGATAATGATTGGTAATATTTGGGATGCTCGCTTTTGACAAATTATCCTCGTGATTCTTTAATAAATCAAGCCAAATTACTGAGGCGTCTGTTACGTCAACTTCGGCAGAAGGTCCGATTCAAACGCATTTCTTTAGAAGGCATTCCTATTCTTTTTGGAAATTCGTTTCCAAAAAGTGGTACGCATTTGCTTACCCAGATCTTATCCGGCTTCGAAAAAGTCGCACCGGTTGTGGATAGCGGATTACCAGCAGTTCTTACCTATGAGGGTCCTACAGGGACCCCTCGAGAAGTTTCAGTCATCCTAAAGGATTTGAAAAGATTACAACCCGGTGATATCGCCTATGGTCATATCCATGCTTTGCCAGAATTGATCGCTTGGATGTGTAAAGAGGGTGTGGCGTCATTTTTCATTTATCGAGACCCGCGGGATGTGGTTGTTTCCCATGTTCATTATGTGACACATATGGCGCCAAATCATGTGCATCACCGCTATTACCAGGAAGACCTTAAGAACTTCGATGAACGCTTGTGTGTTAGTATTACAGGCAGGGCAGACCTTGATATTCCATTTCCTAACATTCAAGAAAGATTTGCGCCATATCTGGGCTGGCTAAAAAGACCGGAAGTATTGAGTATTAAGTTTGAGGATTTGATTGATAATCGGACCGAAGCACTAGGGCGCATTGTTGACCACATTCTCGCGCGAGGATTGTCAATCGATATGGACCGGGATAGGATTGTACAGATTATCAGCGAGAATATCCACCCTGAGCGTTCTCCGACATACCGCAGTGGTAAAGTTGGGCGGTGGCGTGAGGCATTTTCTGATGACAACATAAAGTTGTTTAAGAAGGTTAGTGGGGATTTGTTAATTACCTTAGGATACGAGAATGGAACCGATTGGTGAGTTGATTACAAAAATATGATTACACAAAAAAACTTCTCTTTAAACCAGGGGAATTCTAAACCTATCTGTTCTATCGTGATCCGTGCTTATAATGAGGAACAACATATAGGGAAGTTGCTGACAGGGATAACCCAACAGTCTATAAAGGATTTGGAAATCATCCTTGTCGATTCGGGGTCCACAGATGCAACAGTGGCAATTGCATCACGTTTCCCAGTTGAAATTATTCATATTCATCCTGATGAGTTCACCTTTGGTTATGCTCTAAACGAGGGAATAAAGAATGCACAAGGGGAATATATTGTCATTGCAAGTGCTCATGTTTATCCAGTATATCCAGATTGGATCAAACAATTGCTTTCCCCATTTCTTGATCCTAAAATTGCTTTGACTTATGGGAAACAGCGTGGCAATCACGATTCTGTATTCCCAGAACGTCAGATCTTTGCTCACTGGTTCCCGGAAGCCTCAGTTGCTAACCAATCTCATCCATTTTGCAACAATGCAAATGCAGCCATTCGAAGATCGTTATGGGAAAAGCATCCTTATAATGAAAGTCTTACAGGGTTGGAGGATCTAGAATGGGCAAACTGGGCGATCAAAAAGGGATATTTATTGGCATATGTTGCAGAGGCGGAGATTGTTCACATTCATCATGAGATCCCAAAGGCTGTTTATAATCGCTATCGCCGAGAAGCCATGGCTTTTAAGCAAATATTTCCAGAAGAACACTTTGGCTTTTGGGATTTTCTTCGCCTATACAGTTCGAATGTTTTTAGTGATTCATGGCATGCATTAAAGGGCGGTATGCTCTTCACTAATATAAAAAATATTCTTTGGTTTCGTTTTATGCAGTTTTGGGGAACTTACAGGGGTTATCAGCAAACGGGTCCGATAAATCCATCGTTAAGACAAACATTTTATTATCCGAGAGAATTCCACTCCGGGAGAGAAAAAAGTTCTCGAGATTTATCCCCCATCGATTACCGGGAGGAGGATGAAATTGTATAATGAATCTATGAACACAATTATTGCTCTAGTACCTATGCGGCATCAGTCGCAACGAGTTCCTGAGAAGAATTATCGTCCAATCGCGGGAAGACCCCTTTATCAATATATCTTGACAACGCTGAGGTCTGTACCAGAAATATCACGCATTGTTGTCGATACAGATAGTCCGGTTATCGCTGAAGGTGTTCAACGCGTTTTTCCTGAAATTATGGTATTGGAAAGACCAAAACATTTACGCGGGAACGATGTTCCTATGAATGAAATCCTGGCTTATGATACAACGCAAGTGGAAGGGGACTTTTATCTTCAAACCCACAGCACAAATCCATTATTACGTTCGGAAACAATCACGCTAGCAATTAAAACATTCCTAAACCATTTTCCGTCATATGATTCTCTTTTCTCTGTAACGAAAACGCAAACGCGTTTATGGGATCAACTTGGACGGGCGATTAATCATAATCCTTCTATATTGCTACAAACACAGGATTTGCCTCCAGTATATGAGGAAAATTCTTGTATTTATATTTTTACCCAGGAGACGCTCAGGTCACGCCGTAACCGTCTTGGCGAGAGACCGTTAATGTTCGAAATTGACTCACAAGAAGCATGGGATATTGATGAGGAATTGGACTTTTCAATTGTTGATTTTCTTCTTAAGCGAAGGAAAGATAGTTAATTTATATATGATTAACCTTAAGTGAAGTAGGATAAATCTATGACAACGATTTTGTTTTCTGCGCCCTATATGACTCCTGTCATTGATCGATTCCGTCCGCTATTTGAAAGGTATGGGATAGATTTACTTGTTGCACGCGTGAAAGAGCGTTTGAATGAGGATGATTTGCTCGAATACGCAGGGAAATTTGATGGTACTGTGTGTGGTGATGACCGGTATTCAGCAAGGGTACTTGAAGCTTGTTCTCCACGTTTAAAGGTTATCTCAAAGTGGGGCACAGGGATTGATTCAATCGATCAGCAGAAGGCAAGAGAACTGGGAATACAAGTTCGGAATACACCAAATGCTTTTACGGTTCCTGTTGCGGACACGGTTCTAGGGTACATCTTGTCATTTGCTAGGCAATTGCCTTGGATGGACCGCAAGATGAAACAAGGTATTTGGGAGAAGATTCCTAGTGTAACTTTAAGCGAGTGCACATTGGGTGTAGTTGGAGTGGGGAATATAGGAAAAGCAATTTTGAGAAGAGCCCGTGTTTTTGGTATGAAACTGCTTGGAAACGATATTATCGAGATAGCCCCCGATTTTATTTGGGAAAATAGGATTGAAATGACTTCTCTCAGTGATTTGCTCTCTCGAGCGGATTTCGTAAGTTTGAATTGTGACCTAAATCCAACCTCTTACCATCTGATTAACCAAAAGACGATCGAGGATATGAAAGAAACAGGAATCCTTATCAATGCCGCTCGTGGACCAATTGTGGAAGAAAAAGCACTAGTAAATGCATTGGAGTCTCACAAGATTGCTGGGGCGGCTTTGGATGTATATGAGAAAGAGCCGATTGATAGAGATAATCCTTTATTAAAATTCGATAATATATTGCTAGGTACTCACAATGCTAATTCAAGTCCCGTTGCTTGGGAACGTGTTCATTGGAATACGGTAAGAAATGTTTTAGATGGCTTAGGTTATTCCATTGATGATTTACACATTTGATAATTGCTAATAAACATGGAAGGGATTATATGGTTAACGACAAAGTCGTGTTAATTACTGGGGCTGCAGGTGGTATCGGAAGAGCCACTGTTAAGAATTTCAGTGAAAACGGGTGGCGTGTTATTGGTGTGGACCGAGCGGATTTTGGGGAATCATTTCCTAATGATGGATTGTTCATTAAATCTGATATTTCTGAAGTTGAGCATTTGGAAGACATCTTTAGGAAAGCCGAGGAGTTTACAGGAAAATTAGATGCGCTTGTTAATAATGCCGCAGTTCAAATTGCTAAGCCATTATTAGATACTACTGTGCAGGAATGGGATGCTGTCATGGCATCAAATCTTCGCTCGGTATTCTTGTCTGCAAAGTTAGCGTATCCATTATTGAAGATGAATGAGGGCGGAGCGATTGTAAATGTCTCATCTGTACATGCGATTGCCACTTCCGCAAACATCTCGGCTTATGCTGCTAGTAAGGGGGGCTTATTAGCATTGACGCGTGCGATGGCAATTGAATTTGCACCCAACCATATTCGCGTGAATGCAATTTTGCCTGGTGCTGTTGATACCCCAATGTTGCGATCAGGACTAGGGCGAGGGCATGTCGGAGGTGAGGATGTGGCTCAGAGGTTAGAAAACCTTGCACGAAAAACCGTGATTGGACGTGTAGGGAAGCCAAAAGAAATAGCACATGCAATTTATTTCCTTGCAGATGAAAAACAATCTTCATTCATGACGGGACAAGCATTGGTGGTTGATGGAGGCGCAACAGCGAGGTTAAGTACTGAATGAATGATATTAAATCTACCTTAAAAGGTAATATATCACCGTCATTTTATGATAGTTTGCGGAATATAAATGATGTATTTCGAAGGCTGTCATTGCTCCCGAGCGCTTATTTGCATCCGTGGAGACGGGAAAGCATTTCACGCTTGAGAGTGTACAAAAATCGACATCAGGGTAAGCGATGTATTATTATTGGGAATGGACCAAGTTTAAAAAAGATGGATTTATCTCTTCTGAAAAATGAAATTACTTTCGGGATGAACCGTATTTATTTACTATTTCCCGAATTGGGATTTCCAACAACTTATTATGTATCCGTTAACAGTCTTGTGATTGAACAGTGTGCTCAGGATATCCGAGATTTGCCAATTCCACAGTTCCTTTCCTGGCGTTCGCGAAAGTTAATTATGCCTTCTGACAATACAATGTTCTTGCATACAACGTATACGGGTCCGAAATTCGCAAAAGATATTCGTACCCGTGTCTGGGAAGGGGCAACAGTAACTTATGTGGCTTTGCAATTAGCATTTTATATGGGTTTTCAGCAGGTCATTCTCATTGGCGTTGATCATAGTTTTACAAGCAAAGGGAAGCCAAATACTACGATTGTCTCTCAAGGAGATGACCCCGATCATTTTGACTCTAAATACTTTGGTAAAGGATTCCGTTGGCAGTTGCCCGATTTAGATACTTCGGAATTAGCATATCGGTTAGCAAAGAAAACCTACGAAGAAAATGGGCGAGAAGTGCTGGATGCCACGATTGAGGGAAAACTCGAAGTTTTTCCTAAAATTGATTTTTATTCTCTATTCTAGTAATTATTTATGACAATCATAAGTGAGCAAAAGAGTTTCTTTAGCCAGAGAAAATGGGCGACTTGGTTTGTCCCGCTTTTCATTATTGGTTTAGGATTATTATTGCGTTTTGTTGATCTAACTGATCCGCCCTTGGATTTCAATCCCACAAGACAATTACGAGCAGCGATCATTGCAAGGGGTATTTATTACTCACATTTAGAAGATTTTCCTTTAGAAAATAAGCCGAATGCAATTAGATTCGCTGATCAGATGAGTGTTTACGAGCCGACTATTTTTGAGCACTTGGTCGCTTGGACATATTTGCTTGTTGGGGATGAGAAGTTATGGATTGCACGTATTATCGCTATTTTATTCTGGTGTATTGGAAGCATAGGTTTGTTTGGACTAGCAAATGAGATCTTCGGAGTAGATGGCGCGATTGTTGCTCTTGGATTTTATCAGTTTCTTCCTTTTGGGGTTTTTGCAAGTCGATCATTCCAACCCGATCCTCTCATGGTCGTTGGAATTATTTTTACCACTTGGGCGCTTTATCGCTGGAGTCTTACAAGGGCATGGATATATGCTGTATGGACGGGTTTGATTGGCGGATTCACTATACTCATAAAGGCGGGAGGAGTATTTTTCATCGGGGCGATGGTGATCGCTGTTATCTTGACAGGGAGAGGACTTAGAAAAAACATTGCTGACAAGAAATTCTGGTTAATAGCAGGGTTGATAATCGTTCAACCGGCAATTTATTATTTAATGACGATTGGGAAGAAATCCGCAAGTCTGTTCACAAATTGGACTTTGGTTTTAGCACATCTATGGCTTTCGCCCTCGTTTTATATGCGTTGGCTGATCCGTCTTGATAGTTTGATTGGATTATTTGTCTTTTTCTTGGGATTGATTGGCGTGATATTGATTAAGGGGAAAGCAAAACCTTTACTTATAGGTTATTGGTTCGGTTACGGACTATTTGGGTTAGCCTTTCCACACCAAATTACGACTCATGATTATTATCACTTAGCGCTTATTCCACTTCTGGCATTGTCTCTTGCTTCAATTGGGAAAATACTATTTTCCAAAGCGGTTTCTTTGGAAAAAATATGGCAAGTGGTTCTTGTTGGTGTGCTGATTATTGGAATTACTTATCCGATATGGATGGCGAGATCAATTCTTGTAGGACAAGATTATCGCGCTGAACCAGTTTTCTGGAAACAAGTTGGGGAAGCTATACCTGCAGATGGTAAGGCAATCGCGCTTTCCCAAGATTATGGACACCGTCTGATGTATTATGGTTGGCGAAAAGTTAGTTGCTTTCCGAATAGCGCTCAACAGAATCTTTCGGAATTACGCGGAAACACGGGGAAGGATTTCTATGAAATGTTTCAAGAAAAAACAAAGGGTTATGATTATTTCGTTGTCACTTCATTAAATCAATTGAACAAGCAGCCTTTGTTGAAAAGTATTCTTCAGGAAAATTATCCGGCATTAAAACAAGGGGACGGTTTCGTTATTTATGATCTAAGGCATCCGGAGAAAGATTGAGATAGAGAATTAATTAATGAAAAAGCATACCCCTCTTGTTTCAATCGTGACCCCTTCATATAACCAAGCGCAATACTTGGAATCTACAATATTCTCTGTGTTGAACCAGGATTATTCGAATATCGAATACATAATTATTGATGGAGGCTCAACGGACGGGAGCAGGCAGATTATAAATAAATATGCTTCTCGATTGGCTTACTGGGTTTCAGAAGATGATCGCGGACAGGCTGATGCAATCAATAAAGGGATGGCTCGCGCAAAAGGTGAAATTCTCGCATGGTTGAATTCCGATGATATTTACTTGCCAGATGCTGTTGGGCAAGCGGTCGATGTTTTTAATAGATATCCAGAAGCGGGGTTGATCTATGGAAATGCGATTACTATTGATCAGGGCGGAAAATTATTAAATCCATTGATCTTCGGGGATTGGGGGATCAAGGAACTTTTGCAATTTAGGATTATTTGTCAACCAGCGGTCTTTTTTCGTCGAAGTGTATGGGAGAAAGTAGGTTCTCTTGATTTGAATTATCAATATATGCTTGATCATCACCTTTGGCTTCGCATGAGTAGCATCACATCGATGGTTCATGTATCAAAATATTGGGCGGCAGCGAGGCACCATCCAGCGGCGAAAAATGTGGCTCATGCGGAGGCTTTTGCGGAAGAAATCAAGGAATTGCTTTCATGGATAACGGAAACCCCTGGTTTTAAAGAACAATATTTACTTGATAGGCGACGAATCGAGGGAGGAGGAAACCGTTTGATTGCCCGCTACTACCTTGATGGTGAACTGCCTGGAAAGGCTTTGCGTTATTATTTTAAGGCGCTATATTATTGGCCTGCTTACGCTCTTAAACATTGGTATAAGATGCTTTTTGCCTTTAGTAGTCTATTCGGTGGCGCGAAACTTGGAAAGTATTATTATAGAAACATAAAACGAAATTATCTCCAAAATTTTGATCTAGATTTAGATGGCTGGTATGGTATCCAAGGGAATAGTTCGCTACGCACAAAGGATTGATGAGAGTTATAAAACAACGAAATAATCCAATATTAATAACTGGTATCCATCGTTCAGGGACGACTTGGATAGGGAAAATGATTGCTGAAAGCCCTGATGTGGCATATGTAAGTGAACCACTAAATCGATGGCATCGGTCTGGAGTTTTCCGAGCAAATGTGAAATATTGGTATACATATATTCATGATGAGAATGAAGATGATTTTTTACCTGCATATAAAGAAATCATGATGTATAAATATCATTTGTGGGCTGAGATTAAATCAATCCGAAGCCGTAAAGACTTTTTCCGAATGTGGAGAGATTATTACAGAATGTGGCATGGAAGGATTCGGCACGCTCGGATACTTTTTAAAGACCCGTTTGCGATATTTTCGCTTCCATGGTTCGCTCAACGATTGGGATGTAAAATCGTTATCATGATTCGGCACCCCGCAGGTTTTGTGAGCAGTTTGAATCGATTGGGGTGGGGGTTTGATTTAAATGACCTTCTTGTCCAATCGTCATTGATGAAGAATATTCTTAATCCATTTAAGGGAGAAATTAACTTCGTATTGAATAGCAAAAGTGACATTATTACTCAAGCAAGTTTGCTTTGGAAAATAGTTTATAGTGTTGTGCTTGATTATCGCAAGAATTTTCCTGAATTCTATTATCTTCGGCATGAGGATATTTCACGTCAACCACTAGATGAGTTTAGGAAATTGTTCTCATATTTGGATGTTGATTATAGCCAACAAATACACAGTAATATTATTAAATCTAGTGCGTCTCGAAATCCAAAAGAACTATCTGTCAATCGTGTTCATGCTGTTCGGCTAGACAGCAAGTCGAATTTAGAAAATTGGAAGCAAAGACTTTCTCGGGAGGAAATACTCCGCATCTATGAAATAACACATAATGTTGCAGATCACTATTACAAAGATGAGGACTGGTGGTCATGAGTAATCAACCTTTGGTATCGATTGTTACGCCATCCTTTAACCAAGCGATGTTTCTTGAAGAAACGATTAGATCTGTATTGAGTCAAAGTTATTCTAATATCGAGTACATCATTGTGGATGGTGGTTCTACTGATGGC
>DUEG01000126.1 GCA_011176615.1 Anaerolineae bacterium
AGAGGAGAAGCAAAATGAAGAAATACAAAATCTTCTTATTTGTTTTAGTTATTACAGCATTAATTCTTACAGCTTGTGGTGGTCAAGCAACACAAGCCCCTGAGGAACCGAAAGAAACAGAAGCCGCTGCTGAACAACCAGCAGAACAGCCTGCAGAAGGGGAACAGGTTAAGTTAGTGTTCTGGTCGATGTGGAACGAACCTGAGCCTCAAGCTCAAGTTATTGCCGGTTGGATTAAAGATTTCGAAGCTCAGTATCCAAACATCACAATCGAAGTTGTCTGGAATGGGCGCGAAAACCAAACCAAAGCCAGAACAGCTCTATCGAGTGGAACCCAGATCGATCTAGTCGATCAAGACTCTGACCAAATTGCCGGCGGAATGATGAAAGAAGGTATGGGATACCCGCTTGATGAATTCTTGAATGATACTGCCCTGGACGAAGACGTACCAATCAAAGACGTTTTTTATCCTGGTACACTTGAAACCTTCCAAATGGACGGAAAAACCTACCTTTGGAATTACATCTCAAATCCTGTTATGTGGTGGTATAACAAAGATATCCTCACTGAAGTTGGAGTTGAAGTTCCTACAACTTGGAGCGAGTTCCTTGATGTTAACCAAAAAATCCTCGACGCTGGTTATGCTCCCATTGCAATGGAAGGTGACACCTTCGATTACACAATGTTCCTTTACAATTATTACGTCGAACGATTAATGGGTAAAGGCTTCTTGCTCTCTGCTATCGAAGATAAAACAGGTGAAAGTTGGAAAGACCCAGCATTTACCGACGCAATGAAAGCAATGCGTGAATTATGGGATAAAGGATATATTCCCGCCGAATCGGAAGGATACGTCTGGCCTGCCGCACAACAATCATTAGCACTGGGAGACTCTGCTATGGAAATATGTGGCGGGTGGTTACCAACAGAACTTAGAGACACCGCTGGTGAAGACTTCAAATGGGGTGGCTTCCGGATGCCTGCAGTTGAAGGCGGAAAAGGTGATATTGATGATTTCCATACTTGGATGCTTGCTTTTATGATCCTCAAAGACTCACAACATCCAAAGGAAGCTTTTGAATTCCTGAAATTCATCAGCACCAAAGAAAATATGACAAAAATGGCTGATGAAGCTTTGGTTGGTGTTACACGAAAAGGTGTTGACTGGGCACCGCAGATTGCTGACGGTAAGAAGGCAAGCGAAGAAGCCAAACAAGGAATTTTGCACGTAGACGGTGGATATGCTTTTTATGCCGACTTCGTTACAAATGTATTGAACCAACCATTTATGGATGCATTCTTCGGACGTATTTCGCCAGAAGAATTTGGCGCAACCATGGCTGATGCTGCTGCAAAATATTGGGCAAATAAATAGTAATCCAAGTTAATCATTATGAGGGAATTAATCAAGATATTAATTCCCTCATATGCTTACCATCTTTTAATAAATAATGCACAGGAGAAAATGAACATGAAAGTTCGCGCAAGAATGATCGTTTTATTTCTTTTACCTGCTACTGTGCTGTATCTCGTTTTCTTTATTTTTCCAACAATCTGGGCTTTTTACTTCAGCTTCTTTAAATGGTCTGGTTTTGGGGAAGCTAAAAATTTCATTGGATTAGGCAATTATTTGGAATTAATGCACGACTCCATGTTTTGGATGAGTTTTCGAAATACAATGAAAATTTTATTCATTGGAGGATTTATAACTTTTTTAGTCGCATTTATCCTAACCATATTAATTAACATCGGTATCCGAGGTAAAAAATTTTTCAGAGCAATGATTTTCATGCCCAATGTTATTGCAACAATTGCGCTTACAACTTTATGGGCATTTATCTACAATCCTAAATTTGGTCTAATAAATAGTCTCTTTCGCTTCTTAGGTTTTGAAACAATGGAAAAGTTTTTATTTACGTCCGCGGATCATGTTTTCTATGCTATGCTAGTTGCTTTGATTTGGATTCAAGTTGGTTTTATGGTCGTCTTATTTATGGCGGGTATGGACAAAATCCCTTTTGAATTCTACGAGGCAGCGAAAATTGAAGGAGCAACTCCTTTGCAAATGTTTTTCCATATAACTGTTCCTCTAATGTGGGACGTAATTACAGTCGGTGTTGTTCTTTGGAGCATTTTTGCATTAAAAGTTTTTGAATTCCCTTATGCATTCCACGGAATTGACCCTCCTCCTCAAATCTATACAATCGGTATTTATCTTTATGTTATGGGGTTTGGAAAGCGAAATCCTATCTATCGTTTGGGTTATGCAACAGCAATTGGTGTACTGCTATTACTCGCGGTAATCATTGTAATCGTTTTATTAAGAAAAATCATGCAACGGGATCTCTATCAATATTAGGAGAAAGCTATGGATATTGACCAGGATTACACAAAAAACATCCAAATCTCGAAGAAAACCTTGCTTATCGATAAACTTAAAAAATGGGCACGTCTCACTCCTTCTTATTTCATCTTAGGTATTTGGTCACTATTTACTGCCTTTACTATTCTATGGGTCACTGCATCATCATTTAAATCAAACCGTCAGCTATTCAAAGAAACCTGGAAAATTCCGACAGAACTTCATTTTGAGAACTATGTAAAAGCATGGACAACTGTAAAAATGGGGACATATTTCATTAACAGCACAATCGTTGTCCTTTCAGCATTGGTGATTGTCCTTTTTATCTCTGCGCCTGTTGCATATATCCTTAGTAGAGTTAAATTCAAGGGTAACAATCTAATATTAACATTATTTATTGCAGGCATAGGGATCCCTGTTCAACTGCTATACATTCCTCTATTTGTCATTATGACAGATCTGGGTATTAACAATACTATGTTCGGTTTAGGACTTTTATATGTTGTTGTTTCCATACCATTTACAGTGTTTATATTAACCGGTTTCTTTGGTTCTATCCCAAAAGAACTAGAGGAAGCAGGAGTGATAGATGGCTGTTCAGATTTTCAGGTCTATTGGAAAATTATGTTTCCTCTCGCAACACCCGGACTCATTACAGCCGCAATATTCAATTTTATCTGGTTGTGGAATGAATATCAAATTGCGCTCGTTTTTATAAACAATCCAGATTTGCGCACACTCCCATTAGGGTTATATGCTTTATCAAACGCCATGCAATACACTGGTGATTGGGTCGGGCTTATGGCAGGCGTCGTTATTATCATGGTCCCCACTATACTGCTTTACGTGATACTTTCCGAAAAAATGATTGCAGGCATCACAATGGGTTCTGTCAAGTAATATAAAATAGGCTGTCTTCATGAATATCATTGATTCACACGTTCATTTACCGTCACCCGGTATTGATTTTACCTGGGAGTGGGCTCCTTTTACACTAACATTATCGAGAGCAATTGAATATCTAAAAAGATGTGGTATTCATCAAATTATCGCTAATTCAGTTCGTGGTCAGATAGCAAAAACACACAAAGAAATCATTGCTGGAAATGATGAAATAATCCAAATAGCCAATAACAATAACAGTTTTGTAATTCCTGCATGTTTAGTCAATCCAAATTTTGCCTCTGAATCCTTAGAAGAAATAATAAGGTGCCATGAATTATATAAAGTTAATTGGATTGGAGAACTATGCAATTACATCGGAGGCTTCTCATACACTTCAAATTCATTTCATGATATTGTTGAACTTGCGACAAAGCTGAACATGATAATCCAAATACATAATGATGATACACAACAAATGAGTGAATTATGTTTTCAACATCCGGAAACCACTTTTATTCTTGCTCACTTAGGGGATTCTCCTGAAGAAGTCAAAGAGCGCATTCAACTTGCATCAATTCATCCTAATTTATATCTCGATATTAGTGGTCATGGTCATCAAAGGATGGGCGTCCTTGAATTAGCTGTCGAAATTGCAGGTGCAGAAAAGGTTCTGTTTGGCAGTGACTATACAATTAATGATCCTGCCGGAGTAATTGCAAGAATTGAAAAATCTTATCTCACCGAGAATATCAAACAAAATATTCTTGAGCAAAACGTACTCACTCTTATCAAGAAACACAAATCCAATTTAACAAATCCAATTTAAAACATTTTCGTAAAAAAATAAACCTCATGGAAGAAAAAAATAATAAAGACAAAAAATATGAATTAATCAAAATCCATCATTGGGATGGAGAAGGTTACCAACCCTGTGTATCCTATGGCGACTGGCTAGTAGCACTCATGAATTGGGAACAAGGTTTCAAAATAACAGATATCGGACCGATAGAACGACATAATGAAACAGACGAAGTGTTCGTTCTTTTAGAAGGTAAGAGTGTGCTGTTTGTAATCTATAACCACCAGGTTGAAGCAATCGATATGCAGCATGGCATCATTTACAATGTACCTAAAAGTACATGGCACAATGTCTTGGGTACAGAAAATGCGAAGTGGTTAATCGTTGAATCTGCTAATACAGACGAATCCAACTCTGAATATCGCAGGATGACCAACGATGAAATTAAATCTCTATTTGATCAATTGCCCGATTGGTGCAATAAATGAGTACGATTACAAAAACCGTTAAAAAATTTTTATATACAAATACTAATAAAACAAAAAGTGTAGAATAACATGAAAACATTGATTCACGCCAATACAATCTTTACTCCAGAAGTAGTTCTAAAAAAACACACCATTGTCATAGAAGGCAAGAAAATCACAGCGATAACTCCACAATATGTTATGCCAGATCAGAATGACCTCGTTATCAATGCACAGGACTTCTATGTAACCCCTGGATTGATTGACATTCACGTTCATGGAGCACTCGGTGCTGACACAATGGACGCGACATCAGAATCATTAGAAAGGATGGGAA
This sequence comes from Anaerolineae bacterium, assembly GCA_011176615.1. Taxonomy (GTDB): domain Bacteria; phylum Chloroflexota; class Anaerolineae; order Anaerolineales; family UBA11858; genus G519. The sequence continues at coordinate 4,852 of DUEG01000126.1, forward strand.
CTTTTTTTGCCCAACATGGTGTCACCAGTTTTTTGCCAACAACTATGACAGAAACACGCGAAAATATATTATCTGCGATAAAAAACGTTGCTGTAGCTTCCTCGCCTCTTGATAGTGCCAAATGGTTAGGAGTACACATCGAAGGTCCCTATTTCAACCCAAACCATAGAGGAGCCCAACCAGAATACAACCTTAGAGATGCAGAGCCTTCTGAATATGAAAAGTGGGTAGAAACAGGTGCTGTTAAGCTCGTTTCCATTGCCCCCGAAAGGAAAGGATCTCTACAGTTTATCGATTATGGGCTTCCAAAAGGCATTGAATTTTCAATTGGACATACAGGTGCAACGTATGAGCAGGTTATTGAAGCTGCGAATCACGGTGCACGCCAAGCCACCCACACCTTTAATGGTATGCTAGGCTTGCACCACCGTAAACCGGGAACCGTTGGCGGTATCCTAAGGGATAATCGCATCTTTGCCCAAGTAATCGCCGATGGTATTCACCTCCATCCCGCAGTAGTCGATTTGATTATCCGAGCAAAGGGAATCCAACGAACAATATTGATCACTGATGCTATAAGTGCAACAGGTTTAGATGATGGGAAATACGAATTAGGAGGTGAGTCAATCCATGTAATAAATGGCATTTCTCGTACTGAAAGTGGTGTACTCGCAGGGAGCACGCTAACTTTAGATAAAGCAATAAGAAATGTTATGAAATTTAGCGCTCGCTCCTTTGAACAGGTACTTCCCATGGCAACATCAGTTCCAGCGACAGCCATGCATTGGCAAAATAAAAAAGGATTCCTCACACCAGGTGCCGATGCAGACATAACCATTTTCAACCAATTCTATCAAGTTGAAATTACAATCGTTGAAGGAAAAGTAGTATATAAAAATACGAACTAAAAAAGGAAGATAATAATATGAAAAGTTTTGCACCTGCATATATAAATGAAGTCGTTAAGCGGTTACAAAGAATCTCCGAAGAGGAGATGGATTCGATATACCAAGCTGCTGAGCTAATAACAGATGCAATTGAAAATGGAAATCGCATTTTTGGGTTTGGTTGTACCCATTCATCGCTTCCAGTTCAGGATATAGTTTATCGTGCAGGCGGGTTAATGCTTATCAATCCAATATTTGCCCCAGGTCTCGCTTCAATGGATACACGCCCTGCTACGCTCTCTACAAGTATTGAAAGAGTTAATGGTTATGCCAAAGCAATATTGGATAATCAACCTATCCAAAAAGGAGATGTTTTAATCCTTGTATCAGTTTCTGGTCGCAACGCAATGCCAATAGAAATGGCAGATGAAGCAAAAAAAAGAGGCTTAAAAGTTATTGGTTTAACTTCCTTAGCTTATACCTCGGCTGTCAGTTCACGTCATCCTTCTGGTAAAAAGATGTATGAATTTGCCGATGTAGTGATCGACGGAAAAATCGACCCGGGAGATGCCGTTTTAGAAGCTGATGGGGTTCCACAAAAGTTTTGTCCAGTCTCAGGCGCGATAAATGCAGCCATTCTACAATCTGTGGTAGCAGCAACAATCGAATTACTATTAGAACGCGGTATTACGCCACCCGTGTTTCTAGCTGCCAATGTTGAGGGTGGTGATGAATATAATGCAAAAATGTTAGAAAAATATAAAGATCGAATTTTCTACATGTAATTACTATCAATTAAACATGAATAATAAAACCTCGCTAGCATTAGGTGTTGATGTTGGAGGAACCAACACAAAAGTTGGTTTGGTTAGCTCCAAAGGTAAAATCCTTCACTTCCAGAGTTTTCCCACAAATGCCTTGGGTAGCAATCCGGATCCTTTTCTTACCAACCTAAAAAATGTATTACAAACTTTCATCAAATCCACTGACAAAACTATTCTAGGGATTGGTGCCAGTTTCCATGGATATATTGATGATGAAAATACTGGATTGGTAGTCTGCGAAAACACTCCAGCATTAAGAGGATTCAATTTCATGGAATTTTTTAGCCGGAGTTTTAAATTTCCAGTCAAGATTTTAAATGATGTTTCTGCCCACAGTTTGGCTGAATATACATTTGGTAGCGGGCGTAACGAAAGTCGCTTTATGACTGTTGCTGTAGGTACTGGAATCGGTGCAGGCGTGATTATCAATGGTAAACCTCTGCGTTTCCTGGGTGGAACAATAGGAGACGCTGGCAGGATAATACTTAAGCCAGGTGGGCCTAAAAGCGTTTATGCTGTAAGTGGTTCCGCAGAAGCGTTATGTGGAACAAAGAACATTGAACGTCTTGCTGAACAAAAATATGGTGAACAAAAGCCAGCTTTTGATATTATTCATTCAGCTCGAAAGGGAAACGATCCAATTGCTATTGAAATTATCCAAGAAATTGGGATGTATCTTGGATGGACTATTGCATCTCTCTCAACAATATTCTTACCCAGCAAAATAGCACTCACGGGTGGAACTACCGAAGCAGGGCAAGTATTGTTGGATGCATGCCGCAGACAATTTGATGAACTTGTTGGGGAATATTACCAAAAAATGACTTTTCTATCCAATGGAAAATTCAAACCAGCGACAATAGTTATTGGAGAATACCGAGGCGAATCTGGTATGGTAGGATCTGTAATTGATTTTTTTAATAAATCCAAAAGCATTGATAAAGTAAAGAGCATAATTTAATGAGATTTTCTTATAAAGTAATATAGGTAAATAAAATGAACAACATTGAAAAAAGGATTCTTCAAAAAGTTGATGAACTTGATGATTATTTAACGTCCACATTACAAGAGTTAGTCAAAATACCATCTATTAACCATCCACCAACAGGTGAAGAATTTGAATGTCAAATGGCTGTAGCAAAGCACATTCGAGAACTTGGTATCAATCCCAAGGTTTACAATTTAGATGATGTACCAGGTCTCAAAGAACATCCTTCTTATTGGCCTGGTAGGGACTATACTAACCGCCCAAATATTTATGCAAAAAGGAGAGGAACAGGGGGAGGAAAATCAATTGTCCTAAGTGGTCATATAGATACAGTTCCTTTGGGAACAAAAGAATGGAAATATGATCCTTTCGGAGCGGAAATCGTCGATGGAAGACTTTATGGTTTGGGCTCTTACGATATGAAGGCAGGGACTGTTATCAATCTTGGTGTGTTGCGTACTATCCACGAATTAGGGATCGAACTAAAAGGAGATGTGAATCTCGAAACAGTGGTAGATGAAGAATTTGGTGGTGTAAACGGAACAATAGCAGGAAGGTTACAAGGAAAAAACGAAAATGCAATTGTTATTACTGAGCCTACCGACCTGATGATTTGTAATGGCAATCGGGGGGGACAAGTCGCTCATATCACCTTACAAGGACCAGAAGGCATCATCTTTGAAAAAGGAGAACCAGGGCATGTTATTCGCAAATTACAACACTTCCTTAAATGGATCGATAAATTTCGGGAACGAAGAAGAGCAAAAATACCAGAATGGAAACCAGGCCCACTAGACCCTATTCCAGTTCTAATCACAAAAATTAGTTCTGGCGGTTGGGGAACAAATGTGCCGATTACAGTTCCTCCAGACGCAAAGGTCGAATTGTATTGGCAACTAGTACCGGGTGAAGAAAAAGAACAAGTGCGCAGAGAATTATTCGATTTGTTAGACGAAATGGTTGCAGATAAACCCAACGATTTTACAAGCATTCCAAAGGTCGAATTCCCAATCCGATTTATGCCAGCTTCTGAGATACCAGAAAACTCACCATTAGTAATTGAGCTTAACAAGCAAGCAAAAAAAGTCACCGGTCATTTACTTCACGTAGAACCTATTCCATCACCTTCAGATTTATATGTTGTCCAGCGCGATTTCAATCTACCAGCAATTCATTTTGGTGTGCGTGGTGGTAATGCACATGCCGCTGATGAATTCATTATCCTAGAAGACTTAATTACAGCTACAAAAATAATGACACTCTTCGTTATCAATTGGTGTGGTATAACCAACTAAGAATACAGGTTCTTTTATTAAGAAGGAGAAGTTATGCAACGAGGCGTATATACATATAAAGAAATTACAACACAGGATAATTCTTGGGCAGCATCGTTAAAATATTTAAACGAAAATCCGCCAGTTTTCACAGATTGGCTTCAGCAGTCTTGGGAACAAGTATTATTCACTGGTTGTGGTTCAACATATTATCTTTCATTATCAGCAGCCGCGATTTGGCAAACACTCACAAAAATCCCAGCACGAGCCATCCCTGCATCAGACATTTGGCTTTATCCAGAATCTATCATTTCACCAAAGAAAACACTTCTAATTACTGTCTCACGCTCTGCTGAAACATCAGAAACTATTTTCGCATTAGATACCTTCAAGAAACTTTCAAAACAGGATACGCTTGCCATTACATGTTATGGTGACCGTGAGCTAACGGAAAAAGCACGTCATTCAATTACCGCTGTGAATGCCCACGAGCAAAGTATCGCTCAAACCCGTTCTTTTTCTACCATGCTATTGTTAGCACAATATATTTCCGGTATTGCAGCAAGAAATGAACAATACCTTGAAAAGTTAACCCATATACCAGAATCATTCCAGAACCTTATCTTAGAATATGAAAAAGTTGCTTTAAGAATTGCCGAAGATGATAATCTCGACCATTTTATTTTCCTCGGTTCAGGTATCTATTATGGTTTAGCTTCTGAGGCAATGTTAAAAATGAAGGAAATGTCTTTATCAACCTCTGAAGCTTTTCATTTTTTAGAATTTCGTCACGGGCCAAAATCAATGGTCACTTCTCGGACATTAATAGCAGCTCTACTCGATGATAAAGCGCGTGATCAGCAAATAAAGGTTCTGAAAGAAATGAAAGACCTTGGGGCAACCATTTTAGCAATTGATGAAGATGGAAAGAGTGTACCAGCTGATTTCATCGTTTCTATCAATTCAGGAATTAAATCTATTGCCCGTGGCCCATTAATGTTACCCATACTTCAATTGCTTGCTTACCATCGCTCTATGCACAAAGGACTTAATCCAGATTCACCGAGAAATCTTGACGCAGTTGTCGTTCTCTAAAATTCATTTTTTACAAACAATGACAAAAGCAACCTATCATCACTTTTAAAGGTTGCTTTTATTCATGCTTTATATTAAACCATGCTGCTCGCGTCATCTTTTGGTTCATACCCTAATTCATCCATTGCATTTTGAATATCCCAAAACCGATCATGGTTATTTGAGACCCCATAATAAATTCCAAAACCAGGAAAACGTCCTCTCGCCGTTAAAGATTTCCTCATTAAATCTAACAAATCCCGATGACTGAGCCAAGTACTGCGATGCCTTAAATCCTTCGTTGGATCATCATCTTTCAGCACAGTCCCTATTCGTAGACAGACAGATTCTATTCCAAAATAATCATAATAATAACTAGCGATCCCCTCCCCTGCCAACTTACTAATCCCATAGTAACTATCAGGGCGGGGCGGCATATCAACATGGATCAATGCCCCTGAATGGTGCAAATGTTTTTGTGGTGGGTGTAATGGACCCCAAAAACTGGACAGATAGCTAAGGGAGAATTAGACTCCAAGAGAGGTATCTGAAATGATAAAAAGACGAAAATATAAACCAGAATACAAAGCACGAATAATACTAG
>DUEG01000127.1 GCA_011176615.1 Anaerolineae bacterium
ATGCCAAATCATGTTCACGGGATCATCATTTTATCCAATTTCGATTCCGTTGTAGGGGTAGGCCTGTAATGGACCCCAAAAACTGGACACTCCCCTTAGGGGGAGGTAGACTAGAAGAAAGAGGTTCAAAAATGGTAACAAGACGGAAGTTTAGCCCCGAATTCAAAGCGAAGGTAGTACTTGAGTTAATCAAGGGTGAGAGAGGCCTGATGCAAGCCAGCCGAGATTATGGGATCAAAGATACAGTATTATCCCGGTGGAAGCAGGAATTTTTAGAACGAGCGCCGAAGTTGTTCTGCTCGGAAGGGTCAGGAGAACGAAAGCAGATGCAAACAAGGATAGCCGATCTGGAGCGAATGGTGGGACGGCTGACGCTTGAACTGGATATAGCAAAAAAAGTATTCAGCATCTCAGGCTCAACAAAACGAAACAACGGGAACTGGTGAGGTCAATGCAAGAGCACCACAACTGTCCGATCGAGCTGGGATGCCATCTGGTTGGATTGCCACGCAGCAGCTATTATTACCAAAGCCAGCGTAAAGAAGAACAGCAACTGAAAGCCGATATTCGCATGGTTAGCGGAAAATATCCAACCTATGGTACCCGTCGCGTCACCCAGCAATTACGACGACAACCGTATGGGTATGTTGTCAGTCGCAAACGCATCAGACGGATTATGCGCGAATTGAGCTTGTTGCGGCCGGTCAAGCGGCGAAAATACAGGACAACCGACAGTAACCATCCGTATCCGCGCTATAAAAACCTGGTAGAAGGCCTGGTGATTACCCATCCAGATCAGGTCTGGGTGAGTGATATCACCTATATCCGATTGGGACAAGAGTTTGTGTTCCTGGCCGTAGTGATGGACGTGTTTACTCGGGCAATTCGTGGCTGGGCATTGAGCCGCTCATTGGATGGCGAGCTAACTCTGACTGCGCTCAAATTGGCACTGAAACACCACTGTCCCGAAATTCATCACTCGGATCAGGGTGTACAATATGCAGCAAATCACTATGTGCAATTACTAATTTCACACAACGTGCAAATCTCAATGGCTGCGGTTGGCAAAGCCGAAGAAAACGGTTATGCAGAACGGCTGATACGCACGATCAAAGAGGAGGAGGTGGATCTATCAGATTATCGCAACTTTGAGGACGCATATCAACAGATTGGACGCTTTATCGAAGATGGTTACATGACCAAGCGTATCCATTCATCGTTGGGGTATCTTACTCCAGTTGAATTTGAAACAGCGTACTGGTTGTTTCAACCACTGACTAGCTACCCCTTAACTTAGCTGATTTTGTGTCCAAAGTTTTGGGTCCACTACAGTTCTCCCGTTATACCATATCTTTTTTCATAAGGGCGGGTTACTCAGATATTGGATATCATAACCCTGCAATACATACCTTCTAGTCCCTGCGAACCCTCAAAGAATGTGTATATGTAGAATGCAGTAATCGAGCGATCTTCTAGTATCTCTTCCAACCCATCGTATCCTTGTCTTTCGTAGGACAAGCTGTCCAGCTTGCCACTTTCCTTATTCCAATAAGTTTTACCTTCTTAACCTTTTCCGCAAGTCGCTCTACTCCACAAAGGATTGTGAAAATGCGCAATACCCCCTGTTATCTTCATTAAAAGATTTTAATGTATACTTAGCGGCAATCCCAAAGATTTGGAAGGATATGGAAAAACCTAAGAATTCAACCAACATCATAATAACCTACCTTGCTTTGGTGCTCCTGGCTGCTTCGCTGATGCTGCCTCAAGGTGTTTTATTTGCTTTCTAATATAGTGCACAACAAGGTGAAAGAAATGAAAAAGTTGATTAGACAAACATACGTTCTCACCAGTCTGCTGATCCTGATATTAATACTGCTGTCTGCTTGCAGCTCAAGGCAAGTCAAGCTGGATTGGCAAGACACTTTTACTGAACCTAAAACCGAATCCAAGACCGGTTTCTTCAACGTTGAAGCAGCTATTGACACAATTGAGGTTAATACGCTTATGGATATTAGCGCTGGCAGAGGCGAGTATCAGGTGATCGATCCTGCCGGCACAGTAGTGCTCAGCGGGAAACTTCAAGCAGGTGATACACTCAATGAGACTTTACCATTAATAGGCATCAAAGGCAGTTGGACTTTTTATATATTCATCGAAGATGCTGTCGGTAAGTATCACTTTACAATCAACGTTAAATAAATACTCACCAGAGTGATTGGTCAAACATTCTTCCCACATTTGCACGGGACAAATTAGCTGAGTAACAAATCAAATTTTGGCTGCATATCCTCTGATCAAACAGCCCTGCTGCTTTATATCATTTCTATGTGAGGGCTTATAGTTTTTAACAATTTGTTTTATGGTACGATTCTTTTGCAATAAACATTCGAATCTTGCGAGGCCCCATGATCAGAACTCGTTTTGCTCCCAGCCCAACCGGTTATATGCATATCGGCAATTTGCGCACTGCGCTTTACGCTTACTTGATCGCCAAGGGGCATAATGGTGTCTTCATTCTGCGCATCGAAGATACCGACCAAGCTCGCAATATCCCAGAGGCAGTAGCTGCTATATACAACAGTCTGACTTTAGCAGGCATTGAATATGATGAAGGACCGGATAAAGATGGCGGTTTTGGCCCCTATGTACAGAGCAAGCGCTTGCCACTATATCAACAGTATGCTGAAGAGTTAGTTAATAAAGGAGCCGCGTATTACTGTTTCTGCAAA
>DUEG01000128.1 GCA_011176615.1 Anaerolineae bacterium
TCTTTATGATACTTATAATTTGTGGTTGATTTTGTGTACTGATAGCGATAACCGAATTAAAAAAAGTTAGGTCTTATGTTTTTGATGTGGGCGGTCGTTGTGATGGGGAATGAAACCAGTAGCAGGAGAATGTTTGAAGGGGAAGATATATAAATCAGGTTATGAAAGAGAAGGGTTTCGTATAAACTTGGGTTATAGAGTATAAATGTATTCGGAAGTAGGGGTATTCGGAACTACTGATGAAGTAAAAAGGCGGTTTAAAAATAATAAAGTAACTACTCACCCCCACCGAGGCTGTCACGCCTTATGGTGTTACTGGAGACCGTATCAATGAACTGTGCGCGTCCCGCTAGAATCGTAGCAGTGTGGTATTAGATGCGAAATTCAGGCGGCTGCTTGTGAAACGAGCGTCTGCCTGATACTGTATTTGTGAGAATCGGCATCGGGCAGACAGCAACCAGAACCGTGCCAGCACCACGTAATGTGACAGCCTCGCAGTGAATGCCCACCTCGATATTACTGTGCACCAAGCAATGTCAAAATCGTAGATACTACTGGTTTAAGAACTTCTAAATCTTTAGCGAATTCTGTCCCTTGATGGAGGGCATCTTTAACCTTTTTCACAAATCCAATTACTTCATCCTTCGAGGCTTCGCCTGTTTCAAGCTTGTTAATTTTTGTTTTTTCATAAAAATCAGGATCTAATGCCTCAATTTGCATCAACAACCCTGCAATCATTTGCGAAACGTCAGCATCAACACCGGTCACGATGACCACTGGAGCAGTTCTAACACTTTCAAGCGTCCGAACTTTCGCATGTTCTTCCCGATATTTCGCATGTTCTTCCCGATATTTCGCTGCGACATCCTTAAGTTGTTTTTTAGCTTCATCAAGCTCTTGTTTAATCTCTTTCACTGAAATTGCTTTATCGATTAAATCTGAATCCGTTAGGATTTCCATAGAGATTTCCGAGATTTTTTCACTCTTATGTTCCATCAGCGCCTTCTCTAGATTATATTTAAGTGGAGAAATAGTAAAAATATGGCGGATGGTGTCAACATTTTCCTGATTTAAACCAATTTCGTATGTAACAAGAGTTGCATACTGTTCCAGTGTAAGAGTACTTCGGGGGAATATCATATGTTCCATCAAAGCTTTCACAATCTCTTCTCGTCTCTTATCATCAAATTCGACGTTGCTGAAAACAAGCAATGTATTAAGCCAACAACGAGGATGAATTGAGTACCCATAAGGAAGTTTAAAGCGATCAACAACGAATTGATTGATAAAATTAAGGGCATTATCAAAACTTAAAATCCAAGGGCTGTCAAAAGTCCGTGGTTGTTCTGTATTTCTAAAATGAGTTAACAACTTAAACAAATAGAGATCATGTTCCAATGCTTTACTTTCTCGCTCTTTTCCCATTGTTTGAAGCATCACGGGATAGATCTGCTCGATGTATTCCATAACTTCTTTATTTGGATTGATATCCCGAACTTCCAAAGAATCAATATCATATTTAATCTTAATAAAATTCTTATAATTGGACATTTCTGTATGATAATCAGACCAGTTGCGGCCATCGCGCTTTATAAAATCAAGTATTAATTGATTGTCGGTTGGGTCCGAAGGTTTAGAGCGACTCGCTTTCATTATATAGTCGGCTGATTGCAATAAGCCAGTGTATTCTAATGCGGTAAGATGTGTATAGCAAACATTAAATCCAATTTTTCGCGAGAGTTCAATTGCCGACTTCGCAAGACTGTGAGTCGTATCGGTTTTACACATTAGAGAAATAATCGTGTTTGTATCGAGCATGAGCAAACCACCTTCTCCAATATTGCAAGTCTCTCTGGTTAGAATCTTACCGCGTTTTAACAGATCATATGCAATTGCACCGCGATAAGCGTGGAATAGAAAATCAGTAATATTCTTTTCTCCGCTTCCAAGATACTTGAAAAATGGAGAAAGGAATTTTTGTGGAGAATCGATCCCTTCAGATTTTACAATCTGTTCGAAACGTGTTTTTGTTTCGTCTTGATTTAAAACATCGATTTGAATCTCATTGACTTCCTGTTGCTCTGAAAATAGGTGAACAATCTGCCACATACATCCTATAAAAGCATCTTTAAAATTTTTATTGAGATATGGGTCAAAATCTTTTATTTCTGCTTTTAAAACTTCTACAAATTTTCTGTAACAGCTATCGAGAAGTGATGAGATTGATTCTTGTTCAGGCTTCTTCAGTAGTTCATATTCACCTTGGGTAGTTCGTTTCAAGAACTCTCCTTTTATAAGATCTTCGAGTATTTTAACAAGCAATTCATCTGGGAATTCCTCGAATTTAAAATCCTCGATTATTTCCCTTTTCAAATTTTCAAGGCTTACGCGGTCATTATTTTCTTTTTTGAACAAAATTTTTTTGACCATTAACTCATGCAGCTCATAACGATCATCAATCAGGTCCCCACGAACCAGTGGAAATACTTCAATAAGTTCTTTGGTTGTCATGATCGATACCTTCTATTTCAGTATCGATTACGATTAACCCTTCTGAGTATATAATCATAATCCAAATGCGAGGTGAAAGTGAAACCTACAATGAAAATAATACCTCGATGACATGCGCATATACACCTTTACACGTCAAAACCCACCGCAAATCCAATTAACATCTGACCTTTACTCATCATCACCGCAAACATCAACCTTTTTAGAAAAAGTTGTGTTGCAGGTGCGTTCGGAACATACCATAACGAAACCGCGCAAGAGAGCAAACACGAATGAAAGACCCGGTCAACAACTTTGAAATCCCTCCTGAATGGATCGAGCGTGCAAGGATGCCAGAAACCGAATTGAGAGTAGGGATATCCAGCGGCA
>DUEG01000129.1 GCA_011176615.1 Anaerolineae bacterium
CATAGCGCACCATCTCTTCGCCACACTGCGCTGAAGTCAGGCACTCCGCTCTCACCGGAATTTTACGCCTGCCAACCTGAATGGTAACTTCCGGGTGTTGCAGCAGGTTCTTGCGCCATTGCGATTTCGGTCCGAATCCCGAAACGATGATATACGCACCGCTTATCCTATCGTAACGCACCACCTCCAGAACAGCCTGACGTGGCAAACCGGTCTTCCGTCCAATATGATTGAGCAGCAGAAAGCGTTTTCCCAGCAAGCCGACCAAACCTATCCGGTAAAGAATGATCGGAAAGCGCAAAAATAACCTCATCAACCCTTTAGGAGGTGAGATCTTTTTCGTCATATTATCAATCCTTTCCGTATATCCTTTTCACATACTGCCAAAGATCATAAAAACCGAGTGCGTTTGCCAAACTGCTGTCTCAACCAAAATAGTTAAACATATCCTACTACAAAATTTATTCCACTGCCAAAGGAATTTTCTTATTCAACCAATAAGGGGAAGTTACCAGGGAGAAAAAGGGCTCTTCTTTCCGCTCCATTGATTAAGAAAAACACCCCCTTGTGGGGGTGCTTTTCTAATGTTCATAGCGCGTATATTTTGGTTTTTCAGCCGCCGAAGAAGGCTTTGATGAACGCCACAATCGCAGCCAGAGCCGAGCCGCCGCTTGTCAGGGTAATCCAAGTGCGGTAACTGGTTACGCCATCGCGCACATCCCGCAGACGCTGTTCATGGTCCTGCAACATCTTGTGCAGTGTATCCAACTCGCGTCTATTTGCTTGCCAATGTTCCGCATCCAAGTTTGAACGATGAAGTGCGGCGGCTTCCAGCCTCTCGAAACGTGCCTCGATATTATCCCGCATACGCGCCAACTGCTCGGTAATCAAAGCCACTTCCGGATCATTCATCAAGCCACCCTCCATGAAACCTCACAAGGGATTGTGTTGAAGACCCTCCTTTTTTCAATTCCCCTCTTCACGGTTGATCTCCTTCAAAGCGCGGTGTAGCATTGCAACAACCGAGTCACTCTCACCGCCGCTCAAATCCTTCTGCGTTTTCAACAAACGCCCCAAACGTGACGCTGCTATGGAGAGGGTGGTTAGCGCATTCCCCCATGTCCCCAGGTCTTGCTGCTCTTCATCCTGCGCACAAGCAAACACCCGGCGGATAGCATAACGCAGCATGGAGATCTCTTCAGAAAGGTCCATCGAAATCGGACGCTGCCTTTTGGCATCATCATTTTCGGAAGACCTTTTGAGGGGATTAACCGTTGGACTCATCTCAATGTCCCATCCTGCGGGTGAGTTGATATACGCCCTGATTCGCCATGATCGCGCCAATAAGCGCGTTGATCATCGTCACCAGTCCAAAGCGATCACAAGCGACTTCCAAGCCGAAATCCACAGCCCAACCTGTGCAAGCCAGGGAGACAATACCTCCAGTCGTCAACACCAGTGTCGCCAACATAACCCATTGTTTGCCTGCGGGTTGGAGCGAATCAAACCATCCCTGGATTCCCGGAAAGCGGAAGAAAAAAGAAAGCACAGCCCCCGCTAGCATCGATAAATTTTCTGCTGCCATTTAAGCCCTCCTGTATCTAATATATGGGGATTCTCGTTGGAATCCCCCGTTTTAATTGTCGTCTTCACAATAGAACATTTGTTCTCTTCCGTCAAGGGGGATTAAAGGGGTAACTATTAACCACATTTTTCTTCAGTTTCAACCCGAGTGAACATTGGCTATATCAGTGTTATATCCAAGTTGTATTTAAGAGGTTGTTAAAAAGCACATAGTCTAATTATTTATGTGTAATTAATAGTATTGCAGTGCTCAAAAATGGCGTTTATCAGTGAATATTCAGAGCAATGGTTTGGTGTGTCGTTTCGAAGGAGCATCAGCGACTGAAAAATCTTTACCGCCATCTGCTATCACCCCCCGAGCCGTACCCTGAGTATCGTACTAAGCCCTGCCCTGAGATTATCGATGGCGTAGTAGAGCCGTGACCTGTCACGGCTCTACCATGATTCAACCTTATGCGTGTGGAGACAATATCACAAGATTTCTCCCGTTGGTCGAAATGACAAACATGTTTTTAACATGATGTCTGAATCGTTATTTTGGATTGCTGTGACATATAACCCCTTTAAACAGCGGCGACGCGTCGCCGCCATACAAAAATTGTTCGACTAATCCAGTACTCAAGCGTTGGACCTTGGTTCTTCTTGCAGTGGCAGGGCATATATTTGATTTTTTTGCATCAGATGCTAAAACAATTGGCTTATCATTAGTTCTAGACTGTCTATATATAAGTTATTTTTACTTAGAAAGGAGATGGTAATAAAAGAGGAAATACCAAGGATACGCAACCCAAAACCAAAAAATAAAATCCCCTGAGCAGTTCAGCACTCAGGGGAAACAAATTATATACAATAGACAATGAAAGACAGCATTAAGGTTTAGACCCATGACCGTCGTTATCATGTTTATCTGGCATAGACGTTTTCGTCGGTGTCATGTTCCTCGATCCTGAGCCCAACTTATCTTGTCCATCAGTCGGGTTCATCATGCAGGTCGGATCAGGATTGCTATTATCTTCAGGGGGCATGGTGGATGGCGTTTCTTTAAGTCCGAATCCCATCCCTGGCATTGCCCCATTTTGCTCTTGTGTTCCATTGGGAGATGGGTACGGTTCTCCAGGCTCATTACCCTGACCATGTTCGTTTCCTTCGTTAGGGTTTTGCTCATGATCTCCCGTTTCTCCTTCTTGGTTTCTCATGTTCAAGCGGAATTGAGCAGGGTCTTGAAGTCCTATTTCAACCAACTGAATTCGCTCTTGAATCATCTCGCGGACGCGTGCGATAGTCGGTGTTGCATTCGAATTCACCTGCTCCTGCACCTGTGCCATTTTATGATCTAATCTTTGCAACATAATCCGGGTACGATCCAATACCTGTGCCATGGCTTCATCCGGCATTCCCTTAGACAATTGGATTACAGCAGCCGTTTGCTCGCGTAAGCGCTCCTCAACAGATTCAGGGACTGGTTTATTTTGATTCGCCATCTCCTGAATCTCTTCAACACGACGGGTTGCAAAACGGTTCAACAAGGCAATTTGGTCAGCCGGATCATGGGTCAGTTCAAGTTGTAGATCTTCCGCCTTGATCTTGACACCATATAGGGAACTGTCTGGCATGGCATCCTGGGCAGCAAACACGGTTGCCCCCGTCCCGCCCAAACCGATCACCAAAGCCAACATAATTGAGGTTAATGTAGTTAACATAACAGAACGCTCCTTTTTGAATAGATTGAATTTCCATAGAGTATGACGTTGTTTCTGTCTTTGGGATACGAGTTGTTGGATCTTTCCTGCCTCAGCCATAAATTTAGCACGGTTATGAGATGCCATTTGAGGATCTCGTGGCGGAATCTCACGCAGTTTTTCCAGTTGTTCTCGGATTTCAGAATCGAGCAGTTCTTTATTTGCATTCATTATTTAACATCCTGTAATTCTAAAGCACGGCGTAATGCGCCTAACCCGCGATGTTGCAGGGATTTCACCGCGCCGATTGGTTTACCAAGTGCCTCAGCAACCTGTTTGTTGCTCCATCCTTCCAGAAACTTAAGGATAATCACCTGTTGCTGGTCATCAGTAAGTCGGAGCAAGGCATTCCGAACCCGCGCTGCTTCATCAGAAAAGACCGCATCTTCAAGAAGATCTTCATCAAGCCTTGGGGAAACTTCTTTTCCCAGGTCAATGCTGGATTCAGTACGATCATTTTTCCTATAATGGTCTATGATCCAATTATGTGCAATGCGATATAAGTAGGCTTGCAAATGCTTTTTTGGTCCGCCGCCGTTACTAAGTGCATGCAGGAAACGGCTAAACGTCTCCGCGACGCAATCTTCTGCGAGCATCGCATCACCCAGGTAACGAACCGCGTAACGATATAAAGCCGGGCTGTAAATATCATAAATCTGAGCCAAAGCCTGCGTGTCTAATTGACGGGCAAACCTAAGAAGCCGTTTCTCTTCGATCATCTAATCATCTTTTGCATAGTTTATGACGAATTTTACCCCAGAAAGATACGGGGGGTAGTACGTGACGCTCTCTCCCCAATTGACTTTTATTCCGTCGGCTTGTGTCCCCGCTTGTTATAGCGTTCTTCCCATCGCTCACGAGTTACGCGGTAAATATCTTGGTGTTCGGGCACCGTATATCCACGCATCTCACCTGAAAATTCATCCGAGCCATCACTTACCCGCTCTCCCCCACTGTCTTCTATCATTTCGATCAAACCAGGATCGCCTACGCCCGATTTAATTTCTACTGCCTTAATATACGGGTTTTTAAAGGCATACTCTAGTAATACTTCTCTTACCTCAACACCATACCGATGCCCCCAAAATGCAGGAAAGAGTTTAATATCTGCTTGTACAACACCCCGCTTGTCCGGGGTTGAAATAAAACATTCCCCCAGGCTTATCCCGCTAATTTTGAGTTCAATGACTAATAAGTTTCCAATGATCCCATCCGTTTGGGTTTGAATCTTCTGAGCAATCTCTTTTCGGCTAATTTGTCTCTCTAGTGGGGTTCCCGCAGGCGCCATCACACGCGGGTCATTCCACAAAGCAAGAAACAAATCAATGTCATCCAAGGTTGCAAGTCGTATATAAAGGCGTTCTGTTTCAAGAACAAACAAGTCATCATCACCCATTCATTCTCCTCCACTAAACACAAATCAGATGAGTCGTTTTATTTAGAACTTTCATAAATCAGTATAGAAGAGGAAAAGGTTTTCGTCAAGCAGTTTTAGTCTTAGTGTAGATGTTCAGCGAATTTGACACCCTGTAAGTGTTCAGCGAAAATGTCACCTTATGGACAACAAGGTGATATTGACAATGAAAGAACTCAAACGTGTAGAAGTAATGCAAATGGTGGAAGCAG
>DUEG01000013.1 GCA_011176615.1 Anaerolineae bacterium
TTATCACGTTGTAAGCCCCAATTCTTACGTTTTTAACCGTATTTATCAAGGCTCTTCATGAATGGTTATGACGGGGACGAATGGAAAAAAGAAGATGTTCCCATCGTCGCTGGATGCCACTAATACAGTTCCTTGATGGTCAAAACGCAGGTCTGTGATTGCACTTGCTTGCGATAGCAGGATTGTTTTTTGGGTATTCGTTTCGCTTAGATGAAAATCCGGTGGATTGAATTCCCAAATCTGGATTACCCCCCGATCGGTTCCTATCGCAAGAATGCTTCCATCTGGGTGAGTAGATAAGGCTGTGACTTCGCCTGGTACATCCACGATCTCCGACGATTCTTGTTCCCAAGTATTTGTGGAATAAAACAGAATGCGTAAATCCCCGTCAGCAATTATCAGGTGTTTGCTGTCTGGACTGAAAGTAAGTGCCCGTACCCATCCAAAAAATCGAGAAAAAGATTGGTGCACTTCATTTCCAGCAGGACTTAAAATAATAACTTTGCGGTGAGTCCCTATAGCGATGTAACGGCTATCTGGGCTGGCAGCAAGGCTGGATATGCGGTTTTGAGCAGCACTATTGGTAAAAACCTTCTTGGAAGGAGGGGCTTTATTCTCTCGTGCGCTGGAAACATCCCATACAATCACGCGCCCATCATCACTACTGGATACGAGCGAAGGCATATTTGGTATGGGGACGATATGAGTGACGCCGAGAAGATGATCGTTAATAGTGCCGAGAAAGAGGTCTTTGTCAGGATTCCACCAATAAATGTTTCCGTCCGGACTGCCGATTGCCAGAATGTTATTTTCTGGAATGAAGTTTAGGCTGCTGCAGGGTAAACCCTGTGCAATAGATTTAATTAATTTGTGGGTCTGGATGTCATAGATCCAAACCCCGTTGTTTGTCCCAGCGGCTACTATATCTTGCGAGGAAGCGGTTGATATTTGCGACACGGCGCCGTTTGTTGGAATCTTGATCTTTGTCATGGAGGGAATTAAGTAATTGGTTGTCGTAATCGGAAAAGAACTCGTTGGGCTGACATGAAGGGTTGTGCTTAAAGATTTCGTTGGTGTGTTCTCTAAAGGCAAGGCAGGGGTAACGGCTGGAGCGCTCGTCCCCATCACGGGCTGTTTTGTGTTATTAGAAGATGAAAAGCCTTTGTTAGAGAAATTACATGCGCCTACGACGAGAAAGAGTATAAGCAGAATGATATAACCGCCAAGTTTATAGCCATCATTTATAAAGGGGGTTCTCTGTATATAGTTTCTCATACGAAACCGTATGTTTTAGATTGCCATTTGGTGTAAAGAATGTCAAAGAGCGTCAAGTTGATTGGGGTTGATAACGATTAACTTATGTCTTGCGAGATGCGGATTAACATCGAATTCATACTTGTGTTGGGTTTATAAAGGTGGCGAGGTCTTGTTTGAGTTTGCGCAGTGATGGCGTATGGATGTACATCATATGTCCTGCCTCATAATATTCAAGTTTGATGTTCCCCTTGAGGCTGGGATCCAATTCCATGTGATTAAAAGTGTATTTGGTAGCCAAAAAAGGCGTCGCCAGGTCGTAAAAGCCATTTGCTACAAAGACCTGTAGCGTTGGATTAACGCTAATCGCATTTCGGAGTGTTTCGGCAACGTTGACATATTGGTTTTGATGTTGGTCAAAATGCCAGGGTTGAACACGGTCTGTGAGGATTTCGTAAGGCAAATCGCTTTCAAAATCGAGTTCTGAACGCCTATAGTCGTTGAGAGTAGCGGTGTAAAGCCCTTGGATAGCCGCATAACTAGGGTCAAATTCGAAATGTTCCCCGGCTGCGTCGCGGTCAATTCCTTTGAAGCGACTATCCAATCGTCCGATTGTTCGTCTTTCATCGCGGAGTAATTCCTTGACGAAACGATAGATATTAATGCGCAAATTTGTGCTTTGGATATATTCGATTGTAAGTCCAGTATATCGAGCAAGTTGCTCTGCGATACTCAAGCGTTGCTCCTTGGGAAGCGCATCTCCCTGCATGAGCGCGAGCGTATAATCATTCATGGCGAACTCTTCAACTTGTTTTATCGTAGTCTGCAAGTCTTTTTGTAAATCTGAGGGAAGACGTTTATGGTACCAAGCGGTTGCAGTATAGGATGGTAAAAAGAGGATGAATGGGAGGTCGTTACCTGGCGTGAAGCGAGCGGTTTGAAAGTTCAAGATAGATGAAATGAGCATCACACCATTGAGGTACATGCCGAAATGTTCTTGGAGATAGCCAGACAAACCAGCAGCCCGGGTTGTGCCATAACTTTCCCCTATCAGAAATTTCGGGGATGTCCAGCGTTGGTAGCGTGTGGCGAATAATCGAATGAATTCCCCAACAGATTCGATATCCTTTTGAAAGTTATGGAATTGTTCAGGCTTTTCGCCCGGAACCACGCGACTGTATCCGGTACTGACTGGATCAATAAACACTAGATCGGTGATATCCAAGAGGGAGTAGGCATTGTCCACGAGTTTGTAAGGAGGCGGAGGTGGATTGCCATCATTATCCGTCAATACCCGGCGGGGACCAAGTAAACCAAGGTGCAGCCAAACGGAGGAAGAACCAGGCCCGCCATTGAAGGCAAAAGTGATCGGGCGCCGTTGGCGATGATCGCCTTCACTAATCCCTTCAGGCTTTTTTTGTGCATAGTAAACAAAGAAGATAGATGCTTTTGGGGTCTCTCCTTTGGATTTCTCTTTATCCTTGTCCTTGTCGTTTGCTTCGATTTCTTCTTTAATCACAATCGTGCCCGCAGTTGCGGTATAGTTGATGGTTTTGCCACCGATTTTTATCGTGTGTTGTGTAACGGAGATTCTATCTTGGGTTTCAGGTTCTTGCTCTTGTGATTTGATGGGTTCTTGGTTTTGTTCAGTCATTTTGGGCTACCTCGAATAATAATCGTTCTGTGTATTTCTTCCCCTAAAGATTTTTTAATTGTTGCAGGCGCTTTCCAGCAGTGAGCAATGTATTCTTTTCTTTTGCGAAGTGCAGCCTAATCATATTTTTTGGTACATCCTGTGTAGGTGGATAAAAACTTGAACCGGGTACAGCCGCTACGCCAATTTCCTTTGCGAGATAGTGGCAGAATGCTGTATCATCTTCAAAACCAAAGGGGGAAATATCAACCATGACGTAATAAGCTCCATGGGGTATAACGTATTTCAAACCGGCTTCATCGAGTGCTCTTAAAAATATTTCCTTGCGTTGTGCATACTCGTTACTCAGGGTAGTGTAATAATCCTTAGGGAATTTAAGAGCAGTGACTGATGCCTCTTGTAACGGGGTTGGCGCACCGATGGTCAGAAAATCGTGGACTTTGCGGATGCCTTGGGTAAGTATTTCTGGGGCAATAGTATAGCCCACTCGCCAACCCGTTATGGCATAGGTTTTAGAGAGCGATCCGCATGAGATTGTACGCTCGAACATCTCTGGGAGACTGGCGATATAGGTATGCTGGTAGGGCGGGTAAATAATGTGTTCGTAAACCTCATCGGTGATAATAAATGTGTCGTATTCTTTGGCTAAGGCAGCGATGAATTCTAATTCTTGTCGTGTAAAAACCTTTCCTGTGGGGTTTGATGGATTGCAAAGAATCAGGGCTTTCGCACCTGTATCAAAGGCATCTCTGAGTTCTTCTGGGTCAAACTGAAAGTCGGGGGGATGCAAAGGAACATAGATTGGTTTAGCCCCAGTGAGGATAGTATCTGGTATGTAGTTTTCATATACTGGGGAAAAGATAATAACCTGATCATCTGGATCGCACACGGTCATTAGAGCAGCCATGATCGCTTCTGTGCTTCCGCAAGTAGCGGTGATATGCAGGTCTGGTTCAAGTGGCATCCCCATAAAATAAGATTGCTTTTCCGCAAGTGCGGTTCGAAAGTTCTTTGTCCCCCAAGTCAGACCGTACTGGTTATAGCCGCTGCGCAAAGCGTTGACGGCTGCCTCGACAAGTTCTTTGGGTGGATCGAAATCAGGGAAACCTTGCGAAAGGTTGATGGCGCCATATTGATCCGCAATACGCGTCATTTCACGAATGACAGATTCAGTAAAGAGATGTAACCGTTTAGCAGTTTCTTTCATAAATGCAATGTCCTAATAACAATGTCATTTCATTGTTTATCAAATATTCATCTCCCCTCTGACAGCCTGATAGAGCGTCTCTGCTTTAAGATCTTGAAGGGTATAGCAAGGAGCCTTGAGGTGCTCGGCAAGGGCTTGCGCAAGCCCTTGATCAAAAGCGGCGTGCTCCATATTAATAACAACGCTGCGGATTTTCTCTTGGGCAATCAAATCGGCAAGGTGGTGGGCTTCTTCTTGAGGTGGGAGTTTACCCAAGGAAACGTTCGCTGCGCCGTCTGTGAGCAAGATCATCAGCGGTTGTACATCTGGATATATGATTCTTTGTTGTTTGATTATCTGGTGGGCTAGGAATAACCCAGCAGCCAGGGGCGTTTTTCCTCCAATCGGTATATCGGTAAGCGCACGCTTTGCTAGTTGTACAGAGTGCGTTGGGGGAAGTATTAAGACTGCTCTATCTTTTTGAAAGACAATCAGCCCAACTCGATCTCTGCGCTGATATGCATCGGTGAGCAAGGAAAGGATCGCTCCTTTCGTCGCTGCCATACGTTCTGCGACTGCCATTGACCAAGACGCATCTACAACAAAAAGCACGAGATTAGCAGTTCGTTTGACGCGTACTTTTTGCTGTAAGTCGCTGGGGTGGATGGCAAAGGCTACTTCTTTGCGTTGTTCTAGTCGATCCTTTTGATAAGGGGCAGCGGCTCGAAGTGTCGCGTCAAAGGCAATATCACTGGTTTTACCATTTGCGGGGCGTGCCTGAATGTATCGACCACGTTTGCGTTGGGTTTTGCTTTGTGATCGGCGACCTGCCCGGCGCCTGGTTAATTTGTCAAGGGGGGTATCGAGACGTCGAGGTTTGAAAGATTCGCCGATTTTTACTTTCTTGCCCCCTTCCCACCAATTCGCTTCCCCTGCATTAAAAACACCGCCTTGGATTGATTCAGTGGATGTTTCTTTAGCGGTATGCTCTTCAACTAAAGTCTCGGTTACGGCTTTTTTTTTTGGCTTTCCTTCTTTTTCTCTCCACCGGATAATGGTTCACTAGAATTCGTAGCACCCTGCAATTGTTCGATGCGTTCTTGTAATTCGGTGAACCCAATCTCTGTCTGGTCAAAAGGTCCGTGTTTGATTCGGTGAGGAAAAGCCAATTCCGCAGCCAAGGCAATGTCTATTTCGGTGAGGGCATCTCGCCCTTCAAAAGCAGCATGTGCTCGAGCGGACTTAAGAATTACGAGATCGGAGCGATGCCCATCGACATGTAAAGAAGAACTTAATCCAGCAATTGTCAATAAGTCGCGCTTAGAATACTTCACCTGATTAACAATTTGACGGGCTGCCTCTATTTTTTTAGAAAGTTCTAATTCCTTTGGCAGCCATTTTTGTCTAAAATCCTCGGGGTCCGTTTCGAATTCTAGATTTCGTTCCATGATAAGCACGCGTTCACGCGCTTCGCGGATACCGTGAATGTCTACAGCCAAAGCAAAACGGTCGAGTAATTGGGGTCGTAAATCTCCTTCTTCAGGGTTCATTGTCCCAACCAAAATAAATCGGGCAGGGTGAGTAAATGAGATTCCCTCGCGTTCGACGATGTTTATTCCCATCGCGGCGGAGTCAAGCAGTAAATCTACTACATGATCATCGAGAAGATTAACCTCGTCGATATAGAGCAAACCCCGATTTGCAGCAGCAAGCACTCCTGGTTCAAAGTGGCGGACACCTTTTTGAATTGCCATCTCGATGTCCAGGGTGCCGACAACGCGGTCTTCGGTGGCTGATACAGGCAAGTTGATAAAGGGGGTCGGTCGCATTTCAACGGGTAATTCTTCTCCCTGAGCTGCACGCTCACGACATTCGGTGCACCAAGTTGTTGGTTCGTCGGGGTTACATCCAAAGCGACAATCCTTGATGACCTTAACCTTGGGTAGTAACGCGGCTAGTGCGCGCGCTGCTGTGGACTTTCCGGTTCCCCGTTCTCCCCGTATCAGCACGCCGCCGATGCGAGGATTTACCGCGTTTAAGATCAGCGCTCGCTTCATGCGTTCCTGATCCACAATTGCAGTAAAAGGATAAATGATTTGTGACATAATTGTTCAACAAAGCCTAAAAAATCTAATTAATGAAACAATTATATTGTTTTTTTAGTGTTTGTTTTCCAAATTCCAATATTACCACAAAGGTTGTCAACTTGGTTCTTACGCTTTATAATGTGAAGCATATTCTATCAAATTGGAGTTCATGACTGTTATGGCAGAAAAAGATGCTCTCACAGAGCAGGTACCACAGGAAGAACTAAATCAAGAACCAGAGACCTCTGATATTATAAACATGGAAACATTGTTGGAGCAGGAGGGGCTTGGTTTAGATTTACCGCATAAAGGAGAAACGCGCACAGGTGTTATTGCTTCGGTCTCGGACAATGAAGTATTGGTAAGCGTGGGAGCAAAATCTGAAGGTGTGATCTATTCACGAGAATTGGAAAAATTAAGTGAAGAGGAACGCGCTTCGTTAGAAGTGGGAAAAGAAATTCCTGTCTATATCGTAACCACTGAAGATAGAAGCGGTAATTTAATGCTTTCTTATACACGAGCCAAGGAAGAAATGGACTGGAAACTCGCTGAGGAGTTGATGAAATCAGGAGAGAGTTATTCCAGCACAATCATTGGCTATAACAAAGGAGGCTTGCTCGTCTCATTAGGAAAACTTCAAGGATTTGTTCCTGCTTCACAAGTTAGCCTCAAACGCCGAGCGAACGTCACCGGAGACACACCGGATCAAAGATGGGGCAGTATGGTTGATGAGACTATCGAAGTATGTGTGATTGAAGTCGATCATGACCGACACCGTTTGATACTATCCGAAAAGGCAGCCATTCAGGAAACACGCGAGACTCTTAAAGATCGCTTATTGGATGAGTTGAAAACAGGCGATATTCGCACGGGTCGGGTGACAAATCTTGCAGATTTTGGTGCCTTTGTGAATATTGAGGGCGCTGATGGTTTGGTGCATATTTCCGAAATTTCTTGGGAACATATTGAGCATCCAAAAGAAGTGCTCAATATTGGGCAAGAAGTTCAGGTGAAAGTGATCAACGTTGATCACGAAAAGAAACGCATTGGATTGTCCTTGCGCCAACTTCAAGATGACCCATGGATAAAGAAGGTTGAGCATTTGCGAGTAGGGCAATTGGTTGAAGGAACTATCACACATCTCACTAAGTTTGGCGCCTTTGCCAATTTCGGAGAGGATGAACTTGAGGGTTTGATACATATCTCCGAACTTAGCGATAAACGCATTGCGCACCCGAAAGAAATAATCTCAGAGGGCGATGTTTGTACTTTGCGGATAATTAATATTGATCAGGAACGCCGCCGAATTGGTTTAAGCCTGAGAAAAGTGGATTCTGCTGCTTATTCAGATTTGGATTGGAAATTACTTGGTGATGAGATTGAAGAAGTAAAAGATTTGGTCATATCCGAAGATGGTGGCATTGAGGTCCGAGAGGCGGAAGAGGATAGTCAAATAACAGCGAAGGAATCCGAAGAAGAAATAGGCGAAGCAGAGGCGCCGGAAGCAGGTGACCAAGGCGAGGAAAGCGAGCCTAAGATATCCGAAGAGCCTGAAGCGGAAATTGAAACGACTGCGAAGGAATCCGAAGAAGAAATGGGCGAAGCAGAGGCGCCGTTAGCCGAAGTTCAAGGCGAGGAAGGCGAACCTGAAATATCCGAAGAGCCTGAAGTGGAGAATCTCGATACCGATGAAAAGGCGTCTGAAGAACCACAACCGGATGCGCCTGACCCGGAGGAAGAATCGCCTCCTGAAGAGGTTCCTGAGGCTGAAAGTCCTGAGGAAGTAACTTCCTAAATAAACAGAACGATTGAGCGCACCCGCAGGGGGGCGCTTTTTTCTATCTAAAATGTAAAAAATAGACGCACTGATGAATATTAGACTTTCGTAAGAAGCGCAATCACTACAGTCTTCAGCCTTAAACTTTGGTAAAATCAAAATAAGATAATTGATGAAATCATCAGGAAAAGATATGCGAAGAAGATTGCTTGATATATCAGAAACAGTTGAAGAGTGGTTTGGTCATGTTAAGGGTATCTAGGAGGTAGTGTTTTGTCTGGAATGGAAAGATTTACCCAACGAGCACGCAGGGTGCTTAGCCTGGCTCATCAAGAGGCAGAGCGGATGCATCATAATTACATAGGTACGGAGCATTTACTGTTGGGATTAATGAAAGAAGAGGGCGGTGTAGCGGGACGCGTGCTGCGTGAATTGGGCTTGGAAATTAGACAGGTACAGGAAATCATTGAGCGCATGAGCGGTATTGGACGTTATAGCGTCACGAGACCTGAGCTCTCCCCCGGTACTCAGAAAGTTCTTGAACTTTCAGTAGAAGAAGCCAGAAATATGGGGCATCATTATATTGGCGTTGAACATCTGTTATTAGGCTTGGTTGATTATAACGAAGGGGTAGCAATTGATGCGTTAAGGAAATTAGGAGTGACTCCGGAGCAGATTCGCCGTCAAACGCATCGCATACTTGAGGGGAATAAAGAGTCTGCTCAGTTATCTAAAAAACGAAAAACAGCGAAAGAAGAGAAGAAAAAACCTAAAACCCCTATGGTTGACCAATTGGCAACCAATCTTACGCAAATGGCGGAGGAGGGCAAGTTAGACCCAGTAATTGGCAGGCAGATGGAAATCGAGCGTGTGATACAAATTCTGGCGCGCCGTACGAAGAATAATCCTGCTTTGATCGGTGAACCTGGCGTAGGAAAGACTGCAATTGTAGAGGGCTTGGCACAGCGTATTGTTGAAGGCGATGTGCCTGCGCCTTTGCTGGATAAGAGTGTGTTGCAGCTGGATGTTGGCTCTTTGGTTGCAGGCACGATGTACCGCGGTCAGTTCGAGGAGCGGCTAAAAAGAGTGATTCAGGAACTTCGTACCTCTGGTGCTATTCTCTTTATTGACGAATTGCATATGTTGGTTGGCGCTGGTTCTGCCGGGTCTGCTGTGGACGCAGCGAATATTTTGAAACCCGCGCTTTCCCGAGGGGAATTACAGGTGATTGGGGCGACGACAATTGACGAATATCGTAAGCACATCGAAAGTGATGCGGCATTAGAACGACGCTTCCAGCCAATTGTTGTTGAAGAACCTACTGTTGAGGAAACAATTGAAATTCTACACGGCATACGTCCAGCGTATGAAGCCCACCATCGTTTGGTGATTTCTGATGAGGCGCTGGATGCAGCAACGCATCTTTCTGCTCGCTATGTCTCTGACCGCTTCCTACCTGACAAAGCCATTGACTTGATTGATGAAACCGCATCTAGGGTGCGCATGTATAAAAGTAACGCTGCGAAAACATCAAAAGAAGTGATTACGAAGTTACGAGACGTTCGTAAGGATTATAAGAAGGCGCTTGAAGAACAGCGTGAGGATGACGCAATAAATTTACTGGAAAAGCAAGAAGATTTGGAATCTAAGATTGAAGCATTGCGGACAAACTGGGATCGAGATAATAGTCCGAGGGTTACTGCTGATGATATTGCTGAGGTGGTCTCGATGTGGACGGGTGTTCCAGTAATGCAAATTGCACAAGAAGAGTCTGAACGATTGCTTCAAATGGAAGAAGAACTTCGTAAGCATATTATTGGGCAGGAAGAGGCGATTGAAGCGATTGCAAAGGCTGTTCGAAGAGCCCGTGCTGGGTTGAAAGACCCAAAGAGACCAATTGGTTCCTTTGTCTTTCTTGGTCCAACGGGTGTTGGAAAAACAGAACTTACGAAAGCGTTAGCAAGGTTCTTGTTTGGTAGCGAAGAAGCATTAATTCAACTAGATATGTCAGAATTCATGGAACGACATTCTGTTAGTCGTCTCGTGGGTGCGCCTCCCGGTTATGTGGGCTATGAGGAAGCAGGTCAACTTACTGAAGCCTTACGCCGTAGACCGTACTCTATTGTTGTTTTTGACGAGATCGAAAAAGCACATCCAGAGGCGCACAACATGCTCCTGCAGATCATGGAAGAAGGTCATCTCACGGACGCACGCGGCCATGAGGTGGACTTCCGTAATGCGATTATCGTTATGACATCGAATGTTGGTGCAGATATGATCAAACGGCAAACATCCTTGGGATTCTCTTTGAAACGAGATGAAGAGATTGAAGAAAAAATGGCATACAAAGATATGCACAAGAAATTGATGGATTCGTTACGACGGGTTTTTCGACCAGAATTCATCAACCGAGTTGATAGCGTGATTGTTTTCCGCTCCTTAAACAAGGATGACCTCGCGAAGATAGTTTCTCTTGAATTAGATAAAGTGGCGAAGCGGATCGAGGATCATGACCTCGCCCTGACAGCCACCTCAGAAGCGGTTAGCCTTTTGGCAGACTTAGGATATGATCCAGACATGGGTGCACGACCTTTACGGCGTATTATTCAGCAAAAGATTGAGGACCAACTATCGGATGCCCTGCTTTCGGGTGAATTTGTAGAAGGGGATAAAATTGTGATTGATATAGAGCCGCAGGAAGATGAGGAACCGGTGATCATCCTTCGCAAAGGTGACGACGAGGAATCTACAGAGACGCCATCAGAAGAAGTTATTGCTGCAGTTTGAAAGATCATCCTTACCGATAAAAGATAGCGTGTCGGAGCAGAATCTACCCGGCACGCTATTCGTTTATAATACAAATAGTTTATAGTTAACTATATTTTTGGATAAAGCGATGGCTAAAACTTATACACAATATGTTTGTCAACAGTGCGGTTATACTTCTCCCCGATATCTGGGACGCTGTCCATCTTGTAATGCATGGAATAGTATGGTGGAGGAGACCGTTACGCCTCCTTCGAAACAAAAGCAACGAACCGTACGAGGTTTGATTGGAAAATCGGAACCAATTAAATTATCGGAAATCAAGGAAGATGGAGATGAGCGTATTCATCTCCCGATTGGGGAATTTGCGCGTGTACTTGGCGGAGGAATAGTACCAGGATCGATTGTATTGATTGGAGGAGATCCGGGTATTGGAAAATCCACGTTATTATTGCAAGCCGCCATGGAATTATCTAAAAAAGAGCGCGTTCTATATGTATCAGGGGAGGAGTCCGAGCGACAAATCAAGATGAGAGCAGTACGCTTGTTGCGAGATTCCAAGGGAGAAAAATTATCGATACCAGAGAAACTTTATTTGGTCACAGAAACCAATCTAGATGTTATCTTGGCGCATATCCAGAGTCTGAAACCAGAATTCATAGTGCTTGATTCGATTCAAACCACCTATCTTCCGCAAATGGAATCCTCTGCGGGTTCGGTCTCGCAAGTTCGGGAATGTGCTTCCCGCTTACGCGAATTAGCAAAGTCATCAGGGATTTCGGTTTTCATCATCGGGCATGTGACTAAAGTGGGCACGATTGCTGGGCCGCGTGTACTTGAACATATTGTAGATACTGTGCTGTATCTGGAAGGAGACCGTTTTCAGGCGTATCGTTTATTGCGTTCTGTGAAAAATCGCTTTGGTCCAACTTCTGAAGTTGGAGTGTTTGAGATGCAGGATCGCGGCATGGTGGAAGTGAAGAATCCGTCTGAAGCATTCCTTGCAGAACGGGTGGTGAATTCTCCTGGCTCAGCAATTGCCGTGACAATGGAAGGAACACGACCCTTGTTGGTTGAAATTCAGGGCTTGACCAGTTCAACCACATTTGGAAACCCTCGCCGTACGCCAAATGGGGTGGATTTCAATCGCCTGTTGCTCACCGTCGCTGTACTCAGCCGTCGAGTAGGGGTTCGTTTAGCAGACCAAGATATCTTTGTCAATGTGATTGGTGGATTGAAGATTAGCGAACCGGCAGCAGATCTCGCCATAGCAGCAGCCATCACTTCTTCGATGAGGGATATTCCCGTGCGGGCTGATACAGCACTAATCGGCGAGGTTGGGCTTTCGGGTGAATTACGGATGGTCGGACAAATGGATGCTCGCTTGCGAGAGGCTGCTAACCTAGGTTTCAAACGGGTTATCGTTCCTAAACGCCTTCGGGGAAAGAGGGCTTGGAAGGCAGACATTCGAGTTGTTGAAGTACGTTCTCTGCGAGACGCAATCAAGCAGGCTATGCTTGAAAAAGAATAACAAGAGTTTGGTTTATGGCAGTCGACAGCAATTTCCCTGAGCAATATAACCCTAAAGATGATGCGTCGTTCTATGTAGGAAACGTACCAGTTTACAATGATGTGATTTTATCTCCCATGGATGGCTATTCTGATTGGCCATTCCGTTCTATATGTCATGAACTAGGTTCAGGGATGAGTTACACGGAATTTGTAAAAGCGGAGGATATTTTAAAGAACGCCAAACGAGCCTGGGAGAAATTGTATTTTCAACCTTCGGAACGACCTGTTGTTTTTCAATTGTATAGCGACAGTCCTAAAGACTTGGTTGAGGCTGCACAGCGCGTCCAAGAACTTGAGCCCGATATTATCGATATCAATATGGGTTGTCCGACCAGATCAATTTCTGGAAGGGGCGCAGGTGCAGGATTGATGCGTACACCCTTGAAAGTCGCTCGTATCTTTCGGCGACTTACTGATGTTTTGGATGTGCCCGTCAGCGCTAAAATCAGGCTTGGTTGGGATGATGATTGCCAGCCTTATCGTTTGATTGCCAAGGTTATTGAAGAAAATGGTGGGGCGCTGCTTGCTGTTCACGGTCGAACAAAAAAGCAGGGATATATAGGAAAAGCAAATTGGGATGCAATCGCTGAGATTCGACAGGTTATATCTATTCCATTGATTGGTAACGGAGATGTGCGCACAGTGGCGGATATCGAACGAATGAAGGCTTACACGGGATGTGATGGGGTAATGATCGGGAGAGGCGCAATTACCAACCCATGGATTTTCTCAAGAAAAGATCGAGGGGATGTACCGCCGGAGCAAGTGAGGTCATTAATGCGTGTGCATATGGAACGGAATATTGCCTTTTATGGAGAAGAACGCGGGGTCATTTTATTTAGAAAAAATGTTGCTCGCTACTTATCCCTTTATCGTCTCTCCCGTGGTGAAAGGAAACGATTGCTTTCTTGCACAAAAGGGGAAGAGTTTCTCAAATTGTTTGATGAACTTCTCCAGCGTGTAATCAATGCTGAGAAGAGTTGATAGCCTCGTTGTAAAAGGCTGACGAGCAATCAGGGGGTTTGTTTTTTTGTTTTGAATAAAATTTGGGTTTCCTATTAATTTGTTAAGGATGTTTTAAAGTGAATAAGGTTCTTTAGGCGTTTTCTGATGCGCGTAAATATAACCCTGTGTAGGGAAGACGAAAGAATAAATCTTGTTGGCTATTCGAGAATAGTAAAGATTTCCCCAGCGCTATTTCCCTGTACTTCAGGGAAGTAAAACTCCCAAGCGCGGCTTGGCAGAACATGGTATTCGCCAGGGTGGTTAAGGGTAATCAAATATGTGAGTTCGTAAGTGCCCATGGGTAGATAAGATGCTGCCCATGCGATATGGTCGCTATAAATTTGAGGAGCAGCGAAATACCACCAACCCCAACCATCAGCGAAAGGATTGTGAGGATCATAGGTGTCCAGGCTCTGCTGAGATGTTTTGAGGGAAAAATCAATGATTTCTGCGCCCGCCGGGAAGTAGTCTTCAATCATGAAATAGTAAGCGTTGTTTTCGAGGGTTAAGGAGACTTTTACTTTGATCACGTCCCCTGTTTTACCTGCAACAATCGCCGGGCATTCATCCTGAGAGCAAGGTTTTTCTGTGGATAGGTATTGTCGCCTCACGGAGATGCCCTTATTCAATGGGACGATATCCTCTACTGGGCGAGAGACATTTAAGTGGGCTGTGTAGTAAAGCAACCCCGATCCAGAACCGTGACGGATGATCAAGGCATTAGGATAATTTGAGTAGAGATCGCTTATTGGTATGGACGCAGTGGTAGGAGCAAGATAGACATTTTCTTGTGCACTTCCTTCAGCGATTTGACTTCCGTTGAGTAGGGCACTGAAATCAAAATCTGCTGAAAGTTCTCCAGTGATTTGCATGTATTTTGTGAGTGCTAATATTGACCAAGCGGACTCATAAGTAGAAAACCATCCGCCTTGGGGTGCCTGGCTCGAGATTAAGGCTTGCACTGCATTGGGCAATGTCGCGGAGGCTGAGTCAAGTTGAGCGAGGGCGTAGATTACAACGGCGTTATTAAAATTTGGAGTGCTCATGTTGATATGAGAAGGGTTTTTGTTTTCCCAGTGTGTGCCTGTAGATGAACGAATGGCGGTTGATTCAAGATCTGAAAGCAATATGTCCACCCGATTATCACCGGGCGAGAAGGACTCCAAAGTAAGCGCAAGCATTGCTTGTGCCCATGGACTGAGTCGGTTGCGCGATTTATAGAGCGCGGATGCGATTGCTTGGCTGCCAGAACCTGCCTCTGCAAGAGCAAAATTTGCGAAGGACAAGCGGTCAAATTGCCAGGGCTCGGTGAGCATTGCAGGAGCGGGAAGTGTCGCAATTAGGTAATTAATGGCATTTTGGATTGCAATGTTGTCTAAGAGAACATCGGCTTGATGCGCATGGGCGAGACCGAAGAGGATATATGCAGTAATATAGGATTCGCTCTCTCCACCTTTCCACCAACCCCATCCACCATCATCGTTTTGCTCAGCAAGAAGCCGTTGTAATCCTATATCTAAAGTCCTCTCCAACCGCTCTTGAAGATCGGGGGAATCCAACCCTAATTCTTGTAATGCTTGGTAGGCTTCTAGGTTGGATAAAAATCTGGACAAGGTCTGCTCGGTGCATTCATACGGAGAATGTTCTAGAATATCTAATGCGGAGATCATTACAGATGCCAATGAGGGTGAAAGTTTAACATCCAAATGTCCGTTGGAAGGATCGAAAGTACACGGCAGGCTGACCAATTC
>DUEG01000130.1 GCA_011176615.1 Anaerolineae bacterium
AACCCTGTGGGAGAAGGTATCTTATCGAAATCCTGCATATTTTCCAGGTGATAGTATTCGCGGTCAAGCATTACCCGGTGGGCAGGCCAAAATTCTTTGGTTTCGAACATGTATTTTACCGGACGATCATATGTGATCGCGTCGATGCCGGTAACCTTTACACCTTGATCAAGAAGCCAATTTGTGGATTCTGCAGTCATTCCGCAGAAATCCGTCAGGTAGCGTTGTTCTTCATTGTAGGCGCCTGCACCCGTCCAGATTAGAACAATGTCAAGCGGCTTGATTTTGTAGTTGATCTTTTGGCATGCTTCTTTCATGTCTTCTACGGTAATTCCCGAACCTACCGGTTTATGGCGAAAATCTAAAATTACACCATCTCCATAACAATATTCTATTGGAATGCCCTCAGGACCTGGGGCGTCATCGCGCAGGTGTCGCAGCGAATCAATATGGGTACCCACATGGTCACCTTGGACGACAACACAGGAGGCGGTCAGCCAGGTTGTGCCGTATTTGGCTGCACCGATGCGCTCAGCAAATTCCTCCCAATTTTCCAGCATGGCAATGATCGGACGGGCTACCCGCGGAAAAACGATCATGTCACCGTGTACCTTCATGCTTAAATCTATTATTTTTGTCATTGCGCTCTCCTTTAATATTGGATTATAAATTGTTTACCAAAATGTTATTGTGCTTCGGTCTTCGATTTTGTCTTCTAAGTTTATTACCGTAACAGGGAATTGATTTGGCGCTTTGTAGTAGATCATTGCGTTGAGATTAATCTGCCCTGTTTTTGGGTTTACAAACAATTGCTGGATGCCTTTGTATTGACGGTCAAGTTCAGCAATTAATTCTCTCATCGTGTTTGCGTTGGACTGGTAGGATTCTTTGATTTTATTGGTTAGCGTTGTTACGTGAGCCGCGTATTGGAGGTCGAGATTCTTTTTCATCTTTCGCTCTCCATGCTAATATCTTTCAAGGATTTTGCCACATCGTCCAGCCCCAACTCCAAGAGTTTTTCTTGGGAGGGAATAGATGTTTTTAAATCCCAGCCGTTTTCCTGATAATATTCGTCCAGCATATGATTGAAAACATCATCAGTGATTCTTGGATAATTAAAGAAGGGGACGTCTTCTGTTGCCATTCTAATCGGGACACGGTCATCTTTTCTTCCAAAGCCTTCCCGGACGTGGAAAGCACGATCTAAATTCATCAACCGTTCCCCAGCCCTGAGAAATTCACTATATTCGAGGGCTGTTCCTGTAGCCGACTGGAAGAGTTGCCACCAGGGACGTTTGTCAAAACCTAGGGTATCGCGTACAAGGAAGACGCACCCGGGGAGGCTCTCAATCACAGCACGGCTGATTGTGAACCAGCGCAGGAGTTTTCCCTTCTCCTCCGGGTTTCTTCCCTGAAACGCGAGGCGCAAGTCGAGGTCAATCCCTAAAGACGAGAGTTCTTCCTTTGTCATAAGGTTTGGATTACAGGGATAAGGTGGGTACCAACGGGTGTGGTCTGGACCAACTTCGCTAACTGCAATCCCTAAAGCAACCATATACAGGTTCCGCTCAGCAATTCCTTCCAATTCTTGCCCCTTCACGGAGAGACAAAATCTCTCGGAATCGTGCCCGATGATTTTCGATGCTTCTGAGCAGCCCTTGGCGAGCAATTCGCCAAAACCTTCTTTATATGCAATTTTTCGGACGAGGTCTATCAATCCATCTTTATCCTGACAACCAAAAGTAAGTTCTAAGCCATCGGTATCTTCTCTGGTGAGTATTCCTTTTTCATAGCATTCCATTGCCCATGCGATGGTATAGCCAACATGGAAAACATCCAAGCCATATTGATTGCATAAGCCAGAAAGAACCAGTATAAGATCTAGATCATCGTTATCAATCAAGGAACCAAAGACAACGGGTTGCCCCGCCCAGTAATTGCCGCCTTTGAAACCCTGATATTTTCCCGAGGGGATTTGGTAAAGTTTTTGACAGGCAGGCCAGGGACAACCAAAACAGGCTTTTCCTTTGGTTACATATTTATCTAAATAAACCTCAGAGCCAATCCTTGTAGCCTTTTCCTCATCCCAGCGCATCTCCTGGGCGTTTCGGGTCATTAGATTGCCGATATCGGTAAAAAGACGAGCGAGAACCGGCGCGCCATAGGTTGACCAGACAGGCGTCCATGGGTCGCGTGATGTTGCTAGGTCTAGGCGCTTTCGAAACATTTGATATGCTTCGATGAATCCGGGGTAATCTGCAACCCGAATCCTACCGGTGCCACGCACAGCAATAGCCTTGAGTTTTTTACTCCCCATGACTTCACCGCAACCTGCTCTGCCGCCGCTGTTGTTGATGTTTCCCATAATCACGCTGGAATGAACCAGATTCTCAGCCGCAGGACCGATATAGCGTAACTGGACGTTCGCATCTGCTAACTCGCGCCGCAGAGCTGCATCGGTTTTATCTGTGGTTAGATCCCATAAATGAGATGCATCCCGAATCTCCGCTTCACCATCATGGATAAAAAGATAAACGGGTTTTTCTGCTTTTCCGCGTATTGCGATATAATCGAACCCTGCACGGCGGAGTTCGGGTCCGAAGAAACCCCCGAAACTGCCTTCTGCTACTGAACCGCGGGGTCCTTTACAAGCAACCGACATTCGTCCATTCCCTGTGGGTAGTCCGTCCATGGGACCAGTGCCGAGGTATAAAATATTATCCGTGCCGAAAGGATCAGTTCCGGCTGGTACTTCGTTAAAGAGCAAGCGGGCATTTATCCCGCGGGAACCCAAATATTTTGCAGTCCATTCTTTGGGGAGCACCTCGGTGTATGTATTTCTACTACTCAGATCGACACGCAAGATTTTTTGAACGCTGTTTTCACGGGCACTCATCGCTTACCAACCTTTTCCTCGATATTTTCATTGTCAGAATCCACTTGCGACCACGGAAAAGGCCATTTCCAAGGAGCGACAATTTTAAAAAGGCTGTGGGTCTTCCGAGCGCTTTCCCATTGCAAGCGTTTCTCGATGGCTTGAGGTTGTTCTTCCCAAATCAGTGCGCCTGTAGGACAGACTGCAACACAGGTAGGAGTTTTATCCCCAAAGACGGGATTAAGACAGCGCCCGTTGCAATCTACGATGGGAATATCACGTTCCTCACCGGGTATTTTGATGACCTTGATGCGAGCCTCTTCGCTAAAGACTCCGTCTTTGAGGGAAGAGCAAAAGGTTTGACAAAGACGGCAGCCATTGCATAAATCCTCGATTACGTAAATGCGTTTCATTGTTGTCTTACCCTAAAATTTCATTAACATTAAATCAACAACTATAAAAAACTATTTATTTATATACTTTCATTAATATCGTGATTATGTAAGATTTATCCCATGGGTTTCCAAGTCGTCGGCAATATCTTTCAACCCTAATTCCTCAAGACGAGCCCGAGTGGGAATCCCTGTTTCGATATCCCATTCTTGAACCTTGTACCAAGCCCTTTTCATTGGTTCCAGAATCTTGTAAACCTTTCCTTTTGAGGGGCCATCTGGCATGGGGTCTTCTGTAAAGCGCGGTGGAAGTGTATCGTCTTTTTCAGTCAAACCCAGCCTGCAGTTGTGGGCGCGTTCAATATTGGTAATGCGCATGGCAATCTCATGTAATTCCTCGCCAGTAACATCGAAGCCGGTCATAGCGCTATAGAGAGCGGGAATAATTTCAAGTTCTTTATGAATAACGGTCTCTACTTTCTCTGTGTAGTAGGTATAGATGAATTTACACAGCCCCATCAGATCAGGGATGGCAACCATGTTTTGCCAGTAACGCAATTTTGCAGCCGCATCATCGATGGGCATATCATCCAGGAGGTAACCACCCGGTGCGGAAATGCGCAAGTGGTCGGCGCCTCGGGAACCAACTGCGTAGCGGAAGTTGTAAACTTGTACAGCGCGCGCGTCCAAAGGCGCTGGTGTCATGCCTTTGACGTGCACAGCGTAGCGTTCAGCGTTGTGCCCAATCTCTTCTATTGCGGTTTTGATACCGTTCGCTAATAGGTCAGCAAAGGGACCACGCCGAAAGGCAATGCGCTCGACTAATTCAAGCACTTCATGGTAGTTGCCCCATGTAAGGTCTAACCCGTCAGCGTCTTCTTGTGTGATGATGCCGCGCTGGTAAAGTTCCATGGAAAAAGCAATAACCCCGCCCAAATCAAGCACATCCAATCCGTAGCGATTGGCGAGTTCATTGCCTTTGAGAATAGCAGCCAGATTTTTATTCCCAACGCCGGAACCAAACGCAACAGTAGTATTGTATTCGGGACCACCGACCTCTGTGCCGGCGTACTCACCTTCATCCATACGTGAATAACGGTCGGGTTTCAGGGGGCATTTATAGCATCCGGTTGTGCGCACAAGATATTGTTCCGAAAGGGCTTCGGAGTCAATCATTTCCTTGTATTTGAATTGACCGTATTGATAATTCAATGTGTTCAAGCCACCAATCGCAGTGTGGTGATCGATTAAAGTACCCATCGTACCGCGTTTGGCAAAATCTTGTGCTCTTTTGTCTTCCGCTTCAAGTTTTTCGATTTCCTTGACGTATTTCATGAAAGTTTCGCGGTCTTTAACGGGGACGGGTTTGGAGCCGCGCACAGCAATCGCTTTGAGTTTTTTGGAACCCATCACCGCGCCAACGCCAGTTCTGGCAGCCAGATGGTCTCTATCACAGACGATGCCGGCAATATGAACAAGGTTTTCACCGGCTTGTCCAATTGCAGCCACGCTTACCCCGGGACCGAGCGTTTTATGTAAAGTCTTGTCTGTTTCTAAAACGTCTTTTCCCCATAAAGGCGAAGCATCTCGGATTTCTATATGGTCATCATTAATCCATAGGTATACGGGTTTTTTAGCGGCGCCTCGGATGATAACAATGCTGTAACCAGCTCTACG
>DUEG01000131.1 GCA_011176615.1 Anaerolineae bacterium
AAGTGGAATACAGTCTCCTTGGAAATTGCTCATTGAGTAAATCGCGACCTGATTGGCTGACGGATGACACGCTGGAGGGTTAGGCTCAGGTGTGCAGGAGTATTGTTTAAAGAGATGTCTTAACCCAGGATAATCTGTTGTGGTATTCCCCTTGTTGTCGACTAATCTAAGTGCAAGGCTAACGGATCCATCTGGAATGTCAGAATCACAAATGTTCCAATCGTAAGTAAAAAGGTTTGAGTTCAGATTTGGGCTAATTGTGTGCCATAATCCGTTATAACGAGCGATAATTTGTACAGAACCCAGACCACTATCATCATCCGTTGCCCATCCTTCAATGTGCCATATTTGAGAGGAGATCATTTGACCGATTTCTGGTGTGAAGATATCTCCTGTAGGCGGGGTTTTGTCACTTGTGATCTGATTTCCAGAAACGTATGTGGATTGCCCCTCGCTGCCATATTCGGGATAATGTTGGGCTTCATAAAGGGTACGGGGACGTCCGCCATTAATCGGGACGTCATCAAAAGTGATATCGACTGAATTGCCCCAGTAAGAATCTGGGTTGGTATGGACATGAAAGTGTAAGTGATTCCCGGTGCTATAACCTGTGTCATCAGCTAATCCGAGGTATTCTCCTTGAACCACATTAGTACCTGGCACTCTTAATTCTACTGGAATTGAATCTTTTGCAAGATGCAGATATAGTTGATAAGTTGTGGGCGATGTTGTTGTATCTTCTAAGACAATATAATTCCCTGGCGAATGTTCATCCCCATTAATTTGCCACCAGCGTGCATATTTGACTCTTCCACCTTTTGATGCATAAATCTCAAACATTGGGCTGGTTCCGCTGCTATCATGGGCGGCGGCAAAGTCGAAAGCGTAATGCATGGATCCGTTTGGATTTGGAGGATTGTAATGTGTAATGCTTCTTGTTAAATAAAGGCTTTTTCCTCCTTCCCAAGGCAGGAGATATCCACCAAAAGGACCTAATGTTGAGGCGTTAGTGCTTTCAGCATACATTGAGATCCATGTTTGCTTTTCGTCTGGAGACAGCAATTCATCAGGAATTTGTTGTAATGCAGAAAGCCATTCTTGATCAGAAGGAAGGATTGCTGTCCAACCATTGCTGGTTTGGCGTAAAATGGCTAAGCCGGGCTCGCCGTTGACTAATGTTTTGCTTTGTGGATCAATGTAGGTTATCCAGGCAATTGCTTTGGATAGATCATCGGAAGTTATAATATGATCTATTTGCACATTATAAATAAGATAGCCAATTACATTACTGCTTTGTTTCTTTATCTCCGACCGAATCGCTAATTTGATTTCTTGGTTAATTGGGGATGGGGTTGGTTCAGGCGGGATGAATAATCCTTGATGTCCATAACTATTATTGAAGGATAGAAACGTTAATAGAACAATGTAAATTAGGGCACCAATAAATATCCGATTACGCATGAAAAAGCCTCTCGTAAGAATCCATTGAAAGTTTGTGGCGAAGCAATTATATTCTCTTAAAAAAATGTCTTTGTTAACAAAAGCCTTATAGTTCTCTTGTTGCATGTAATATTCCAATATTAGACGGAGGTTATTAAATGATTTAATTTAGAAACAATCAATGGATATTATTTCCTATAAAAAAGTGCACAATTAAGCGATATTTATGATATTATTGTGTAATTAATGGGACAATTTTGCTTTTTATTGTGTATAATAGGTAGTGTAATATAAAAAAGAGGACTCACCTTTCTAATTCGGAGGTATTTATGGATATATTAGGAAATGATGCAATCTCGGTAGATGTTGGTAGCCGATTAAGGGGATTAAGACAAGAACGAGGCATGTCGATGCGCGCGCTTGCCAGAGCAAGTGGTTTATCTGCGAATGCGTTAAGCATGATCGAACGGGGGCGATCATCACCATCTGTTAGTACGCTTTATAAATTGTCCGAAGCCATGGAGATTCCGATAACAGCATTTTTCCGGGATTTACCTCCTAAAAACGAAATTGTTTTCCGTAAAGCCGAAGAAAGGACGCGCGTACCATTTCTTCGGGGAGTTTGGGAAGGTCTAGGCGGGGAGTTCTTCGTTGGTCGAATGGAACCATTTATGTTAACACTTGAGAGTGGCGCGTCAAGCGGTCCTTTTGGTATTGTTCATTCTGGTCATGAATTTGTTCTGTGTATTAGAGGGCAATTAGAATATATTGTTGGTAATAAGCGTTTTATACTTGATACGGGGGATAGCCTTTTATTTGTTGCAAATTTACGACATCGATGGCGGAATCCGGGGAAAACAGTTACTAATGCTATTTTTGTTGTAGCCGAGTTCGAGCAGGATGAACGACCGGGTGAATTTCATATTTCTTCAGGAAAGAAAGGCAATATTGAAGTTGTAGATGAGGAAAATGAAAATTAATAGCAGATATTTTGAAAAACCATGCTATAATGTACCCCGCTAATGGACATCTGGAACCGCTCTATAAACAATAATAATACTAGTGATAATTCCCCCGATAATAATTCTCGGGCGGAACGGTGTGGGTTTCTAGAACGGTAATTTTGAAATTTACATTTATATCGCCCGACGCTTGATGCGAAGGGCGATTTATTTTATAGAGCGGGTATTGAATCTATTGTAGTTATGGAGGCACATGATGTATAAAACTCATACATGTGGTGAGATCAACGAAGATCATTTGGGTCAGACTGTAGTTCTTGCTGGTTGGGTTAATCGTCGACGCGATCATGGAGGCGTTACTTTCATTGATCTTAGGGATCGTTTTGGCATTGTTCAGATTGTAGCGAATCCTGAAATATGCCCTGATGTTCATAAGGCATTGTCAGTTGTAAGGTCTGAGTGGGTAATCCAAGTAGAAGGTATTGTGCAAAAAAGACCAGAAGGCATGGCAAACCCCCATCTTTCAACAGGAAAGATTGAAGTCAGTGTTAAACATGTGAATATCCTTAACCCTTCAAAAACGCCTCCAATTTATATAAATAAAGAGGAAGATGCAGACGAAAATATAAGATTGAAATATCGGTATTTGGATTTAAGAAGAGAACGGATGAGAAAGAACCTTATTCTTCGGCATAATGTTGTCAAATTCATTCGAGATTATTTAGACGAAAGAGGTTTCTTAGAAATCGAAACACCCATTCTGTTTAAGACAACACCTGAGGGTGCAAGAGACTATTTAGTCCCTTCACGTGTACATCCTGGAGAATTTTATGCGCTTCCTCAATCTCCTCAGCAACTCAAGCAATTGTTAATGGTCGCAGGAATTGAACGTTATTTTCAGATTGCCCGCTGTTTTAGAGATGAAGATCAGCGAGGCGATAGACAACCGGAATTTACGCAATTAGATCTGGAGATGTCATTTGTAGAGCGAGAAGACATTATACAATTGGCAGAGGACTTGTTTACACAATTAGTAAATAAAATCGTTCCTGAAAAAAAACTGTTTGCCTCTCCTTGGCCACGATTTACATATACAGAAGTAATGAATAGATTTGGGAAAGACAATCCAGATATTCGTTTTGGTCTCGAGTTAGTAGATATTTCTGAATTAGTTGAAAAGTGTGGTTTTAAGGTCTTTGAAAATATAATAGCAGATGGAGGAAATGTTCGCGGAATTAATGCGAAAGGTTTAGGGAATTACAGCCGCAAACAAATTGAAGAATTAACCGAATATGCGAGAGAATTTGGAGCCAAAGGACTTGCTTATTTAGCAATTACAACGGATGGAAAAGAAAAATCCTCTTTTGCTAAGTTCCTTACTCCTGAATTAGTCGAAAAGATTAAAACACGTATGAATGCCTGTCCAGGGGACATGTTGCTATTCATTGCAGGCGAGAAAGATTTCGTGCTTGAAAGTTTGGGGCGCTTACGGGAACATTTGGGTAGCATATTAAAGTTACGAAATAAAGATACTTTGGCGTTTTGCTGGGTGGTTGAT
Source organism: Anaerolineae bacterium (assembly GCA_011176615.1). GTDB lineage: Bacteria > Chloroflexota > Anaerolineae > Anaerolineales > UBA11858 > G519. The sequence goes on from DUEG01000131.1 coordinate 3,961, forward strand.
TTTCCATTTGTGACATGGAATAAAGATGAAAATCGGTGGGATCCAAGCCACCATTTGTTTACATCACCTATGCCAGAAGATATTCCTTTGCTAGATATTGATCCAGGAAAAGCACGGGGTCAGCAATACGATTTGGTATTGAATGGTCACGAAGTTGGTGGGGGGTCAATTAGAATCCATGATAGGCATTTACAAGAAAAAGTCTTTGAACTGATTGGATTAGATATGGGTGTTGCACGCGAGAGATTCGGTCATATGCTGGAGGCGTTTGAGTACGGAACACCGCCACATGGGGGAATAGCACCTGGTATCGATCGTATTTGTATGATTCTTGCTGGTGAACCAAATATACGAGAGGTGATTGCATTTCCTAAGAACCAAAGCGCACGGGATGTTATGGTGAACGCACCATCTCCAGCGGAACCTGCACAATTAGAAGAATTACATATAAAGATCATTGACAACAAGTGATCATCAGGAGGAATGGCATGGCATCATTAATCCAAATTGACCGTATTCAAGATTATACAGGTCAGGAAGTAAGAATAGAGGGATGGGTTTACCATAAAACCCATAAGGGGAAATTATTGTTTTTGTTGATCCGAGACGGGTATGGGTTTGTTCAATGTGTTGCCTTCAAGAACGATTTGCCAGAAGAACTCTTTCAGAAAATTTTAAAAATACCACAAGAGTCCTCGGTTGTCATTACAGGTGTAGTTCGTGAGGACAAAAGAGCACCAGGAATTCCCGGGGGTTTTGAGATAGGCATTACTGGTTTTGAAGTTGTTCATCAATCAATTGATGATTATCCGGTGGCATTGAAAGAACATGGGGTGGATTTTGTTTTAGATCACCGACACTTATGGATTCGAATGCCAAGTCAGTGGGCAATTCTTCGAATAAGGGCAACAGTCATTCAAGCGATTCGTGAGTGGCTTGATAATAACGGGTTTATCAACATGGATACACCCATTCTTACCCCTGCTGCTTGTGAGGGAACTACAACCTTGTTCGAAACTCAATACTTTGATGAGGGAAAGGCATATTTAGCACAAAGCGGTCAGTTATATAACGAAGCAAATATCTTCGCCTTCAAAAAGGTGTATTGTTTTGGGCCTACTTTTCGCGCAGAGAAATCGAAAACCCGACGGCATCTTACAGAGTTTTGGATGGTTGAACCAGAAATTGCGTTTTGTGATCTCGATCAATTAATGGATATTGAGGAACAATTTGTTACATACATTGTTAAGAAAGTATTAATAGAGCGAAAGGCTGAATTAAGATCACTTAATAGAGATGTTGCAATCTTGGAGCAGATAGAACCGCCATTTCCAAGAATATCTTATGATCAGGCAGTTGAGATACTGAAAGAAATATATGAAAGTAATGAAGATAAGGATAACCGTGAGTTGTTGAAATTTGATTGGGGGATGGATTTCGGTTCACCCCATGAGACTGCTTTAACTGAAAAATTTAGTAAGCCCGTCTTTGTATATGGTTATCCAACTCAAGTGAAGGCTTTTTATATGGAACCGTGGCAAGGTAGACCAGAAGTTAGTAAAAGCGTAGATTTGTTAGCCCCGGAAGGTTATGGAGAAATTATAGGGGGTAGCGAAAGGATCTCGAATCCCGATTTGTTGCTTGATAGAATTCGCCAACACGGTCTACCGGAAAATGCTTTTAAATGGTATTTGGATTTGAGAAAATATGGAAGTGTGCCCCATAGTGGGTTCGGGCTTGGCGTTGAAAGGACTGTTGCCTGGATTTGTGGACTCCACCATATTCGTGAGACAATTCCTTATCCTCGGACGATTAAACGTATATATCCATAATTAGTCCGGTGTTAATAAAACTCATCTACTCACTAGAAAAAAATTGTGGTATAAAATAAATACCCTACTGTGTGCGTGATGTGGCACGAGCGTTTTGAGCCAACACCCACTTACGAGGTTCCAATCTCACGGTAGTGACGCGATAGGCTTGAGCCAAGGCGGATCTATCGGGGCGGACCTTTCTGCGAAAGCAGGTTCAAAACTTTGTCTCACACGGCATGGTGGGGTACCTGCAAAAGCAGGGATAAAAAATAAAGGCGACATTCTCGTCGCCTTTATTTCATTAAGATAAGTAGCGAATTATTTTAGATCTTTAAGTGGATAATAACTAATCTTTTGCAATCTCTCTATAATTTTTTCGCGATCTTTTAGATCCTTAGTTGATTCGAGTTGTGATTTTAATTTTCTAAGTTTGTAAACCCTTCTCTTACGTCTGTGTATTTTTCTTACAGTTGATGTTGTCATAGATATTACCTCCAAATAATATATTCTTTATTATAGCAAATCAATCGACCTCTTAGACTATAGATTATACTTGGATTTGCTATTTAGCGAATTTAATAATATTATACTTGTTGTATCGTGTATTGATGAAGGAACAAAAACGATGGTAAGGTCGTTAATAATAATAAAAGTATAGATTAAGGTTTTTTGGTGTGGCATTGAAGATTGATAGGAGATGTCTGATATGGGTAAATATTTGAAATATATTGAGTTTTTTGTCTTGTGCTTTATTTTTCTTTGGACATCAGCATGCAATTATCAGAAAAATGCTGAACCAACGGATTTGGTTTTACCGACGCCAAATCTAACGATGACGGCATTATTTGAACCATTACTTACGCAACACGCCTCACAAACCCCGGTTGGAGGGACGCCAGAGGTTACTCTTAATGTTGAGACAACCGAAATTCAAATTACCTCTACTAGAGAAGCAACTCCAACGGAATATCCAACTGAACCACCAACTGAACAGCCAACAGATACTCCTTTGCCTACGATTTCTTATGCAGGTCCTGGGATGAGAAGCGGAGAGAGTTTGTTAGCATTACACATAAAAAATGCACCGAATATCGATGGATATCTTGGGGATTGGAACAATGAGGCAAGCAAGTATTCTCTTTCTTATGTTGTATATGGAAAGAGCAATTGGAAAAATGATAATGATTTATCCGCAACGGTTATGGTAGGGTGGGATCGTCAATATTTATATATTGGTGCACGCGTAAAAGATGATGTTTTTGCCCAAAACCAAATGAAAGGAAAATTGTATCTTGGAGATAGTATAGAGATATTAATGGACACTGATGTGCCGGACGATTTTTATCTGCCATCGTTAAATTGGGATGATTTTCAATTGGGTATTTCACCTGGTAACAACAGTATCTCGTTGAAACCAGAGGCCTACTTATGGTATCCGGTTGGTATTCGTGGGCAAAAGGCAAATGTACAAATTGCTCAAGTAAGAACTAATAACGGTTATCATATTGAGGCTGCAATTCCATGGGTGGTCTTCAATATTACCCCCTATGCTGGGCAGCATTTTGGGTTTGCTTTTTCAGTTTCGGATAACGATTCCCTGGGTGATGCTGTCCAGGAAAGTATGATTTCGAATATTAAAAACAGGTCATTGCTTGATCCAACGACCTGGGGAGATTTAACACTGGGTAATTAACAACCTGGAAAACAGTTTTTGTTAGTCCAGATATGCTCTTAGTATTCTCTGAACATTAGGAGATCGAAGACGACGGAGTGCTTGTGCCTCTATTTGGCGAACTCTCTCGCGTGTTACCCCCATTCTTTGACCCACCTCATTTAATGTAAGGGTTTGCCCGTCAGTTAGCCCATACCTGAGTGCTAGTATTCTTGCTTCTCTAGGTGGCAACTTGCTAAGCAATTCTTCAAGTTGTTCATGGAGTAAATTATTGGACGCCAGGGTGTCGGGACCTGGTGCGCTGTCGTCCTCGATAAAGTCACCTAGAACGTCATCATCATCGTCTCCAATGGGTCTTTGAAGTGAGAGAGGGTGGCGAGCAAGTTGAATCATATCTTCAACTTTCTTCTCGGGAATTTCAAGGGCTTCAGCAATTTCTGGTATTGTGGGATCTCGACTGTATTTTTGTTTTAGTTTATGTTGGATACGAAGCATTCTGCTGACTTGATCTCCCATATGAACGGGAACACGGATCGTTCGACCTTGGTCAGCGATCGCTCGCGTAACTGCTTGTCTGATCCACCAAGTTGCATATGTGCTAAATTTAAACCCTCGTTTGTAATCGAATTTTTTTGCTGCTCTCATTAATCCAATATTACCTTCTTGTATAAGATCAAGAAAAGGAACCCCCCGACCAATATATTTCTTTGCGACGCTGATTACAAGCCTAGCATTTGCTTTGATAAGATGGGAACGTGCTGCCCATCCCTCTTCTATTTGGGCAAGGAGTTTTTCTTTTTCTTCTTGGGTAACTTTTTCATTGGCTAAGCGTTCCCTTGCTTTTCTACCTAAACCCATTGCAATTGCGATTGTAATCTCTTCATCATGAGTTAGCAATGGCATACGACCAGCCTCTTTAAGATAAAGACCAACCGTGTCATTGGTATCTACATTTGCTAAATAATCATCTGGTTTGGGAGTTATAACAGGAGATTTTTCTTCTTCTGATTTCTCAGCAATAAGATCCTCATCACTGGGTTCATCATGTTTAATATCATCTTCTAAATAGGGAATTCCTGCGCTGATAAGCGCAGCAAAAACTTCTTCAAGTTCATTAATGCGCTGCTCGGTTTCGGGGAAAAGAGTAGCAATATCATCCAGTGTGACATAACCATTCTCTCTGCCCATTTCGATTAAATGAGAGATTGGTAGGATATCATCTTTATCTAATGTTTCTAATACTTTTGTATCAATTTTGCTTACCATTTTTAATGCGTATATTCCTAAAATAAATTTACTTCGAGTTAATTCGTGTAAAAAGACAACTGAGGAGGATTTGCGTTTCAAAGTGAATCTTTCTACTATTTACATTATAGCATACTGAGTATCTGATTTCTAAAAGATAAGCCGGGATTTATATAATTCCCGGCATTAAATATAAATAGAAAAACTTATGCGTTGCGCATAGACACTAAATATTTATGGGATGACCCTCTGCCGCATGTGCGGCTTCCATGATGGCTTCACTGAGAGTTGGGTGTGCATGTACATTTCTGGCGATTTCAGATATTGTTAATTCCGTCATTTGAGCAATTGTCAATTCGGGAAGAAGTTCAGTGACCTCGGGGCCAATCAGGTGAGCGCCTAATATTTCACCATATTTTTTGTTGATAATTATTTTTACCCAACCACTGTAATCTCCAAGTCCTAATGCTTTTCCATTTGCCAAGAAAGGAAAGCGACCTATTTGTATTTCAAATCCTTGCTCTAAGGCGGCTTTCTCGGTTAAACCGAACGATGCTATTTGTGGGGCACAGTAAGTTGCTCTAGGTATCATCGTGTAATCAAGCGTTACGGTATCTGCTCCAGCAATGTTTTCTGCACAAATAATTCCTTGAGCAGACCCAACGTGAGCAAGCATTAATTTGGCTGTGACATCACCAATGGCGAAGATATTAGGGATATTGGTTTCCATTCGATCATTAATCTGAATTGCTCCTCGGTTAGTTAATTTAACGCCAAGGTTTTCTAATCCAATCCCTGCTGTATTAGGTTTGAAACCTATTGCTATTAATGCTTGTTCGGCTTTTAGTTGTTTTACCCCTTCGGCACTTGAGACTGAAACCTCAACGCCATTTTCTGTTCTTATGACTTTCTCAACTTTGTGGGCAGTCAGAACATTGATTTTTCTTCTTTTGAATGATTTCTCAAGTTCTATACTTATTTCTTCATCTTCCAATGGAACAATATGAGGCAACATCTCTACAATTGTTACCTCGCTTCCATAAGAATTCCAAACGGTTGCAAATTCGACGCCAATTGCACCAGACCCAATGATTACCACAGATTTCGGCAATTTTTCCTGCAAAATTGCTTCAAGGTAAGTAATAATGTATTCGCCATCTACATGCCAAGTTTTGGGAATGATCGTGCTTGCACCTGTAGCGATAACGATATTATCTGTCTCAAGTGTTGTCAGTTCTCCGGATTGTTTAGAAATTTGGATTGTATTCTTCGAGGCAATTTCCGCAGTACCCATAAAGACATCAATATTATTTTTCTTCATTAAGAAACCAACTCCACGAGTTAGCCTGTCTGATGCCTGGCGGGAACGTTTAACTGCTTGACTATAATCTAGTTTTAGGTTCTCAAAAGAGAAGCCAAAGTCTTTTCCACGCTTTCTAAGAATGTGAGCAATTTCAGCATTCCTAAGCAACGCTTTTGAAGGAATGCATCCGACATTTAGGCAAACACCCCCGAGCCATTGTTTATCAATAATTGCCGTTTTTAACCCTAATTGAGCGGCTCGGATTGCTGATACGTAACCTGCTGGACCAGCGCCAATGATAGCGACATTGTATTTACTCATATTATCTCCTTGAAATTTGTTTCCCGTTAGATGAGAAATCTTTATGAATTTTTTAGTTCTTGGTGGTTTCAACCATTTTCAAATAGAGATCACCTGTGGTGGTAACCAACTTTAAAATCCTTATTTTATAGCATTTCAGCGACAATTTCAGCAATATCTTTGATTTTCATGTCGCTATTCTTAGTTTTAGCAGCATCCGTGAGCATGATCATACAAAAAGGACATGCGACTGCTATTGTGTCCGCTCCTGTTTTAACCGCTTCATCGAATCTGGCTTCTTCGATAGCCTCCGTACCTTCTTCCTCTTCTTTCCAAATCTGAGCTCCGCCAGCACCACAACAGAAAGATTTAGTTCCATGTCTTGGCATTTCAATTAAACTAGCGCCAGTTTGTTGTATCACCAATCGGGGCTCTTTTATTATGCCGTTTTGGCGCCCAAGGTAACATGGATCATGATAGGTAATTAAATCGCCGGCTGCATCATGGTGAAGGGAAATTCGCCCATTATTGAGTAATTGCTCAATAAATTGTGAATGGTGAATGACTTGGTAATTGCCCCCGAATGCTGGATACTCATTTTTAATTGTATGGAAACAGTGGGGACAGGTGGTTATGATTTTTTTGGAGCCGATTCCATTTAATAATTCTACATTTGCCGTAGCCATTTCGTAAAATAGATACTCATTACCGGCTCTTCGAGCAGAATCGCCTGAACAGGTTTCTTGCTCACCTAGCACGGCATAGTTAATTCCAGCAGCATTTAAAATTTTTACAAAAGCGATTGCTGTTTTTTGGGCTTGAGCGTCTGTAGATGGAGCGCAACCAACCCACCATAGATATTCGAAGTCAGGGTTTTCCTTCACTGTTGGTACGTTAAGTCCTTCCGCCCATTTCATCCTTTCAGATGAAGGAATATTCCATGGATTGTTCGTTCTTTCCATTCCTCTAAAAGCGGTTTGCCATTGCTCGGGGAATTTGTTTTCCATTAAGACCAAACCTCTTCGAATATCAAGAATGTCTCGCATGGGCTCGTTCCCTACCGGGCAAATCCCGATGCATGCGCCACAAGTTGTACATGCCCATACCGCTTCTTCTTTTATCGCAAAGTCTAATAGGGACTTTTTGCTTTGTTCTCCCTCTGCTAAAGAATTCCCCTCGTAATTTAAAAAGTAGCGTTTGTTGACTTCGAGCGCTGATGGCGATAATACTTTTCCGGTATTATAAGCAGGGCAAACCTCCTGGCAACGATTGCACATGATGCATGCATATGAATCTAATATTTGTTCCCATCCAAGATCTTCTAGATTTAATGCACCGAATTGTTCGTTTTCTTCGTCCTCAAAATCTAATGGTGCAAGTTCTCCCATGGATCTGCGTTCTGGTTGCAATAAATAATTAAATGGTATAACAATAAGATGTAGATGCTTTGAGTGTGGAAAATAAGGTATGAAGGCAAGGATTAACCCAAGGGCAATCCAGAATGAGACATGTTGTAATACAACGACAGAAACCGGATGGAGAGACGTCCAAAGGCTGGAAAGCGATGATGCAAAAGGTTGCCATGGATCAATTCCTTCTGCCGCAATATGAAAGGATTCGCCAATAAAACGAAATCCTACGTGAAGTAATATAAACCCACCGACAATAGCGGAATCACGACTTATCCCTTTTTTTGCTTTAGGGTACAGCAAAATGTCATCTCTTATGTGCAATATTTCTGGCTTGAACAGAAATCGGCGGATCATCAGATAAATCATCCCAATTAATACCGCGACGCTCAATATATCAGAACCAAGACGATAGATGTTTCCAAGAACGCCGTTTCCTAAAAAAGTATAATCTTTGATGAACGCTTGGAGAAAATCGCCTATGTTTACAAGGATGTAATATAAGAATCCCCAGGCAACAAATGCATGCAATATACTTGTTCCAAAGCGGAGTGACCAAGTTGGTTGTAGGGAACCAACCTTGAACACTGTTTTGATGAGCCTTTTACCAACTAATCCCCATTCTGGTTTTCCATGACCTTGGCTGACGATTTTGATTATTTTCAAAGCGCCTAGATAGCCACCATAAGCGCTTGCAAGTACGGCTAATACAAACAATATTTTTTCAATGGTGGTGAGCATCACATTCTCCTCATCCTGTTTGGCAAAATGAATAAACGAAGTACGATGGGAGCATTAATAGACAAGCCCCCGAGCATTGCTCTTTTTGAGTTTACCATAAGTAGAAAAAACTTGAAATATTATTTCGTATGTTAATTTTATATAGAAATTAAAGTCATGATGTCTTTCGCGGATATTACAGATTCATTGAAATTTACTGGAAAAGAAGATTAAATCTAGAGGTGTGAGATTTAAAAAAACATTGGAAAAATTGCTAAGCGCCGCCTTTTGTGTATACCTGTGGATCAACAGGCGTTCTTCCGGAGGGGTCCCAGACGTAGACATAGTCACCATCTTTTGCCCAGTTGAAAAGCCAATGAGAATCAGCAAGGGACATATTTACACAACCATGCGATTGGGGAAATCCGAGGTTGGCTCGCCAATATGCACCATGGAGTGCTCTTGAACCATCATAATACATTGTCCAGGGGACGCTTTCCAGATAATATGCATCAGATCTATCGGGCTCAAAAGACCCGCTCATTGGTGTGCTCTCAAGTTTTTTGTATATTTGGAATAAACCAGGTTGTGTCCAGAACGGTTCCATCCCGCTGGCAATTATTGTCGCGAATATTAGTTGATAGTTATCATATACAGCAATGGTTTGTTCATACAAATTAATTTCAATCCAACGTCCTTGGTCTACTCCAGATGGAGGAATTGGGTTTGGAATGACTCGAGCAACAACATTATGAGGAACCCACTCGTCCGGACCTATTTGATACCATTCATTGCCATTGACTTCTTTTACGGCAAAAACCCAGACGACTTCATGGTTTTTTAAATAATGTCCTGTGTAATCATCTTTTTCTTTGCCTGGGGTTTGTTTTGTTTCAACGTATGGATTCGGGCTGAGATAAGTGAGCACCCATCCTAAAGGTCTTGGAGGTGTTTTAATAAATTCTAATCCTTGGAAATTTGGCGTGGATACCCGAATTACGTCATTTGCTGTCATCCATTCCCCGGGTGCAATTAAATAAAATCTTTTCCCATCAATATATGTCTCATCAATGTAAGAGACATAACTAAAATCGGAATCTATTCTTCGAATCGCATTTTTTTTGTTTCCTTTGATTGCATCTTCGATTGAGCCATAAACAGGTGCATTGTGAGTCCTAACACGAGCATATTTGTAATTAACAGCGTTCAGGGAATAATCTATTGGTTTCCCTGGAATTGGCTGGATTGGAAGGGATATTCCAGATTTTGCTTTTTCAGTTAAGTATGATGATGGTCCAATAGGGGAACAGTTTGGTGACATTTCCAGATATATTCCAGGAACACAAAGAGAACTTATAGTACTCGAAGGCGGAATTGCTTGGGCATACGCAGTTTGGAACGTCAGTATCAATGATATGTAAATACCAATAAGCAATAGAGGTTTAAATTTCATTGTTTTTTTTCAATCCAAATATTCAGCATAATGTTGATAATATCGTGTGTATAAATTATATCAAAATGGCAAGGAAGATTTGTTAATGGATTGATGAGCAATCCTATGTGGATTAGAATAGTACGCGGTTAGTTTGAGAAGGAATGAGTATTATGCAAAATAGAAATCTATCGAAATTTAAGATATGGCTGTTAGCAATACGCCCAAAAACATTGCCTGCAGCAATGGCACCAGTTATTGCGGGAACATCTGTTGCAATCCGAAATGACAGCTATAAATTCTTGCCCGCCTTTGGAGCACTTATGGGAGCCTTGTTATTGCAGATTGGATCAAATCTGGCTAATGACTTGTTTGATTATCTGAGAGGTGTAGATCGAGAAGAAAGATTGGGCCCACTTAGAGTTACGCAGGCAGGATTGCTCTCCACACAGGAAATACGGATTGGGATGTACCTTGTTTTTGGTCTGGCGATTTGTGTAGGTGTTTAT
>DUEG01000132.1 GCA_011176615.1 Anaerolineae bacterium
AAGGAAGGCGAAGGACAAATTGTTCGTCTCACCTTCCATCACACGTGCTTTGATGTTAGGATATTATACATCAGGGTGACATTTTTGCTGTTCAGTTAGGGTGACATAATCGCTGACCTATGACATATTCACAGCCGATTCCCCCTCGAAGTTACGTTGTTCCCAAGCCAAGTACAACGCAATTGATCCCGCCACAGAGGCATTTAGGGAATCAACATGACCACGCATAGGCAAACGCAAGAACATATCGCACGATTTTCGGGTTAAATTCCGCATACCTTGTCCTTCGCTTCCCACAACAAAAGCAAGAGGAATACTGAATGCAATTTCTTGAGGCTTTTTTGCTTTTGGGCTATGCTCTAAACCGATAATCCAAATGCCCTTTTGCTTAAGGTAAACGATGGTTTGGGCAAGGTTTGCTTGAGCAATATTAAGGTGTTCTGTTGCACCTGATGAAGCCCGTACCACTGCAGGGGTCACTGTAGCGCTCCGTCGGAGCGGGAGAATCACGCCTTGAACTCCCGTTACATCTGCAGTGCGCAGAAGCGTACCCAAATTCTGGGGGTCTTGTAAGGTATCTAAAATTAGAAGAAATGCCGGTTGGACATCTTCCTCAATACGCTCTAAAATATCGTATATTGTGCAATAGGGATAGCCGTTAACTTCTATTGCAACGCCCTGATGCCCATGTCCTTTAGCATCAACTTTTTCATTCGAAACCCGACGTATTGGAATCTTCCTGCTTTCGCAAATCTGTATGATATGAGCGAGTCGCCCCTTAAGAATCGCACCCTTAGCCACTTGGAGTTGATATGATTGTCTTTTTTGTGCTTGCAGGACTTCGAATATGGGATTTCTACCAACGATCCACTCACGCATAATCAATCCTTAATCATGATTTGCTGCTCTATCCACATTAACCTCGTAAAATAATTTGGAATCTATTTCCAATGCCAGGAAGACGCATGATTTTGATCTTCGACAATCACTTTGAGATCAGCGAGTTTATCACGAATCATGTCTGCCAGCCCCCAAAGTTCTTGTTCTCGTAATTCACTCCGGATTTCAACAAGTAACTCTATGAAAGGATTTGCATCAGATTTTGCCTCTATGGGCTTATCAAGACGGAGACCAAGAACACCTGTTAGTTTACGAAGAAGAGATTGTCCCATCTCCAACGCTTCTTGACTTGCTCCCTCATCTCTGGCTTGGTTAATGGCACGGACAAGTTCGAAGAAAACTCTGAGAGCACCAGCGGTATTGAAATCATCATCCATGTTTTCGATGAAACCTTTTCGAGTGCGCTCGATTTGTTCAATGAGCGCTTCAGGAGGTTCACCGTTCGCGCCTGATATGGCAGGGCGTAAAGCAGAGCGCAATCTCTCCAAAGCACGCTGTGCATGTCCAATGGTTTCATCATTATAAGTCAGGGGACTGCGGTAACTGGAATTAAGAATCATCATCCGAAGAACATCTGCCTCATATTTTCCAAGAAATTCTTCGATGGTGATAAGGTTACCCACAGACTTCGACATCTTCTCACCCGAGAGCTGCAACATCCCATTATGTACCCAATATTTAGCAAAAGGTTTTCCTGTGAAACATTCCATTTGAGCAATTTCATTTTCATGATGAGGAAATATCAGATCGTTACCACCACCATGGATATCAATTTGTTCGCCAAGATGATGCAAGTTCATCGCAGAACACTCAATATGCCATCCTGGACGACCTTTTCCCCAAGGGCTGTCCCAGGCAGGTTCCCCTGGTTTAGATGCTTTCCACAAGGCAAAATCCATCGGGTTTCTTTTACGGCGATCAATATCGATGCGATTCCCTGCTTGCATATCCTCTAACTTTCTACCCGAAAGTTTGCCATATTCAGGATCACTATCAACAATGAAATACACATTTCCATCAACCTCATACGCATGTCCTTTATCTATCAAGCCCTTAACCATCTTGATAATTGAATCCATTTCACGGGTTGCACGAGGAAAGACGGTTGCGGGCAAAACATTGAGGTCCGTTAAATGATGGTTGAACTCATTAATATACTTTTCCGCTAACAATAAAGGGTCAACCTTCAATTGATGAGCACGCTGAATAATTTTATCGTCCACATCCGTATAATTCATTACATGACGCACATTGTACCCACGATATTCCAGGTATCGTCGGATGATATCAAAAACAATCACCGACATCGCATGTCCAACATGTGCCTTATCATAGACTGTTGGACCGCAGACATACATAGAAACCTTCCCAGGTTCAAGAGGGTCAAATCTCTCTTTTTTTCTGGTCAAAGTATTATAGATTTGAATGGTCATTCTGGTTCTCCTCAAGCCTGGCAAAGATCATCCGCCCTGCAGCAGTTTGCAAAACTTTGGTAACTGTCACTTGAACATCTGAATGAAGGAACTCTCTCCCGTTTTCAACAACAACCATTGTGCCATCGTCCAGATAAGCAACGCCTTGACCAGGCTCTTTGCCTTCTTGGATAATATTCACATGAATGGTCTCTCCAGGTAACATAACCGCTTTGACAGCGTTTGCGAGTTCGTTAACATTCAAAACAGGTACACCTTGTAATTCAGCAACCCGGTTGAGGTTGTAATCATTAGTTAGGATGGGGCAACGCAACTGTCTCGCTAGGATGACTAGTTTGTCGTCAACTTCATCCACCCCTTCCACATCAATGTCGCTTATCTTGACTGGAATATTTGAGTCATGTTGAAGGGAAGCGAGCACTTCCATACCACGACGACCTCTCTGACGACGTAACCCATCAGAAGAATCTGCAACATATTGCAGTTCGTTTAGAACAAACCGTGGTATAAGCAAGGTTCCGATAAGAAACCCCGTACGGGAGATGTCCGCTATTCGCCCATCAATGACTACACTTGTATCTATCAAAATTGGGCGATTCTCTTTCTCCGGGTCATCAATACTTTCATCGTCTGAACGGCGCCCAAACCCACCTCTTATCAATTTAAGAATATCATCTTGGCGCATGATAAAAATAGCAACACCGAAATACCCAAAGAGCAATGCGCCGATAAAAGGCAATACTTTTCCAAAAGGTGAAGGGAGAAGGGATAATGGAAAGGCGACTAAGGCTGCCATGACCATACCAACAGTCAAACCAACCAATCCAGCAATCAGAGTTCCTGCCGATACTTTCCCTAGGATTTTCTTCAAGGATTTGACAGGTCGTGTAGAAATGTAAGGCGTAAGGACTAATCCGACAAGTGCTCCGAGAAAACCAAGTACCACTGCATAAAGCGTTGAAGTTTGATCTGTGCTGACCCCCAACAAAGAGCCCCAATACGCTCCTAGGATAGCAAAAAGGATCATACCGATAATTCTTGCAATAAAATCGATGCTCATAGATACTCCCATTATAAAAACTAAAAAGCGCTTATTACCTGCGCTTTATGCATAAGTTAGGTCTATGTTAGGAGTCAACAAGAGGTCGAATTTATAGATTACGCTGATTACATTTCCACTTTTTGGCTAAGAACTCATCAGTAATATCTTTGTCTTGAAAATCCTTGTAAAAAGCAATAAAAAAATAATGACTCCGGATGAAACCTAATAATTGCAATAAATAAGCAGATAATAAATAATAAAATAATAACTATATATATAATAGCACTTACCACAACGCAAGTCAACGAGTTAACGTTAGAATTCCATAAATAAATTATTGGAATATGTCAATCCTTATACTATAATCAATTCAAACCTTTCCAAAAAACGTACGCTTAGGGTTAGAAGCCAAAAATCTACTTTTTGTATCTGACAAATGGAGAAAGCAATGATTGCCAAGCAAATTGATAAATTGGACGATAAAGAATACAAACGCAGGATACGAGCCTGGACTTTGTATGATTGGGCAAATTCGGCTTTTGCGACAACAATCATGGCTGCTGTTCTTCCTGTGTACTATAGCCAAGTGGCTGGCGCAACTTTACCCAGCGCAGCGATTGCAACTGCTTATTGGAGCACAGGGCTAAGCATTTCCCTTTTGATCGTCGCCATTCTTTCTCCTATTTTGGGGACGATATCAGATGTGATGCGTGGGAAAAAGAAGTTCTTATCCATCTTTTTTGGGCTTGGGGTGGTTGGAACAGGATTGTTGGTACTGGTAAAGACAGGGGATTGGATGCTGGCATCAATTTTGTTCATTTTTGGTCGAATTGGTTTCACTGGAGCAAACGTCTTTTATGATTCTCTTCTTCCTCACGTAGCCAAGGAAGAAGACCTGGATAGAGTATCCACTCGGGGGTATGCGTTGGGATATCTCGGTGGCGGAGTGTTGCTAGCAATCAACATCGTGATGATTAATTTTCTTCCAGGGACGCTTGGTCCCCGACTTTCCTTCTTAAGTGTAGCAATTTGGTGGGCGGTGTTCTCAATTCCATTATTCCTTAGAATACCCGAGCCACCAGCAGCAACAGCCCATCTAACTACTGATGAGAATGTAGTGACAGTGAGTTTCCGCCGTTTATGGAAAACGCTGAAAGATATCAAACAATACAAGGAACTATTCAAATATCTTTTAGCGTTCTTAATCTACATTGATGGTATAGGTACAATCATCGGAGTCGCTGCAATTTATGGAGCAGAGTTGGGATTTGGTAGCATTGAACTCATTTTAGCACTTTTACTTGTCCAATTTGTCGGCGTGCCTTTTAGTTTGATCTTTGGGCGCTTACCTAGTAAAAAAGAAAAGCACCGTCCATTTTACTTGGCTTTTGTGCTTTTCAATTTAGTCGCATTACCTTTAGGAGGAATTTTAGGAAGAAAAATCCTTCCATCAGAAATCACAGGCAATCCTCAGCCACCTTATCGAGCAACCGCCACTGCAGTTGGCGAAGGCAATTATCGCGTTTCAGATTCCCATTTCCAATTCAACGGGGATTGGAATCAATCTGTGGTGTCCGCAGAGGAGTTAGGGACTAAAGAAGATGCTTTATATGCCTCGACTATAGCATTAGGATCTTCCCTACTGTTTCCGTTCAATGGACAACGAGTTGAAATTGAATACGGTACTGGTCCTGATTCTGGAATATGGCAAATACAGGTTGATGGAGAGCGATTGATCGATCCTAAATCCAAGGAGCCAATAACGATTAATGCATACAATAAGACCAATAGATATGGTATGAGGACAACAATTGATGTAGGCGCTCCAGGCGAGCATATCCTGGCATTAGTCAATACTGGAGACAAAGACCCTGCAAGCACTGGAAACCAAATGTCTCTAACTAAAATTATCGTACTTCAACCATTACGCCAGAGCAACCTTGGTGCAATCCTTGGGCTAATTGTTAGCATTGAATTGATTGGTGCACTTCTCGCGTGGCTGTTGGGTAAATTGCTTCTTGGTCGGTTCGTCGAGAAATTAGATACCAAGACCAGCATTTTGCTTGCGCTTACCGTCTATGCGGCTATCGCTATCTGGGGATTTTTCCTCAATTCGGTGATCGAGTTTTGGTTCCTTGCTTGGATGGTCGCAGTTGTGCAGGGTGGAAGCCAGGCTTTGAGCCGGAGTTTATTCTCCTTTATGTCTCCTGCTACGAAGAGCGGCGAATTTTTTGGTTTATTTGGAATTATGGAAAAGTTTTCCGCCATTATGGGACCTCTCGTCTTTGCATTCGCGGCAACAACTTTTGGTAGCAGTCGCCCTGCAGTATTAAGCATCATCCTATTCTTTATTGTCGGCGGATATATCCTGACGCGTGTTAATGTCAAGGAAGGAAGACGTGTAGCCGTGGAAGAAGACGCTAAATATCTACAAGAGGCTCCCGTATAAATTGACAAATCTAAAGGGTGCCGAGCGGGCAATTTATGTTCAAGATATGTTTGGACGCATTGCCCACAGATATGATATGATGAATCGCTTGATGACCGCTGGACAGGATATTGCCTGGCGGCGCAAAGTCATACGCATAGCCGAAATCCCAAAAAATAGCGTGCTGCTTGATTTGGGAGCCGGAACAGGTGACTTGGCATTTGAGGCAACCATTCAAAATCCGGATTGCAAGCCCGTAGCCGCAGATTTTACCCTCACAATGATGCGAATAGGACAGCATAAACCTGGATACGAGAAAATTTACTGGAATGGAGCAGACGCACTATACTTACCTTATCCTAAAGATACCTTTGACACTGTTGTGTCAGGGTTTTTATTGCGGAATGTTGTTGATATTAAACAATCCCTAGAAGAGCAATATCGAGTGCTTAAGCGAGGAGGTAAACTGGTCGCCTTAGATACTAGCCGGGTACGTAAAAGTATTCTTAGACCCTTAATCCATTTTTATATGCACAGGGTAATCCCCTTCTTGGGAAAGTTCCTAACCGGAGAACAAGATGCCTACGTTTATCTTCCAGAATCATCTGATGCATTCTTATTTGCAGAAGAATTGGCTGCGTTGCTTGTGAAAGTAGGATTCCGGGAAGTTGGCTTTCAGCGGCTGATGTTTGGCGCAGTTTCTATCCATTGGGGCGTGAAATAATGTCGCACGCAAGAATAATTGTAGGTATCAGCGGGGCATCGGGTGCAATTCTAGGTATTCGTTTGCTTGAGCGTTTGCGTTCTCTTGAATACGAGATACATCTAATCATCAGTGAATCCGCAAAAAAGACAATCCGGCTTGAGACTGATTTTTCAATTGAAGAGGTGATCGCGCTGGCAGATGTCTCTTATGACAATCAAGACATTGGCGCTCGGATTAGTTCGGGTTCGTTTGCCACCAAAGGAATGGTAATCGTGCCTTGTTCGATTAAATCTCTATCTGCCGTTGCAAATTCTTATACTGCAGATCTAATTTCACGTGCAGCAGATGTTACGCTTAAAGAGGGGCGCCCATTACTACTTGTTGTACGCGAAACCCCTTTGCATTTAGGGCATATTCGCTTGATGTTAAAGGCAGCAGAGATCGGCGTAATAATCTTTCCGCCTGTCCCGGCATTTTACACAAGGACGGCATCGGTGGATGAATTGGTTATGAATCTGGTAGGGAGAATCCTATTAAGGTTTGGAATCGAAAATCAGGATTACCATGAATGGCAAGGGGGTTGATTTCCGACTTTCTTACATTGGTTAAAGTATGAATAGGAATGGACTCTGAAATGATGGTTAGGGATCTAGAAAAAGCAGCATTGCGTGGTGAGCCTTCGTATATATGGCGCGCAGGGCAAGAACGACGCCTTAAGATGATTCTAAAGGCAGGAGGCAAACGTATCGAGGGGACAGTGTTAGATAATGGTTGCGGGGTCGGAACGTATATTACGCACATGGCGGAATATGGCGGATTTGTCTTAGGGCTGGAATTTGATATGACACGCGCCACAGAAGCACACAAACAATCGAAGCATATTCTTTCTGCTGCTAGTGAATATTTACCTTTTCCATCTGATAGTTTTGATTTGATTTTAAGTAACGAGGTCATCGAACATGTTGCTGATGATCTTACCGCTATACGGGAAATGGTGCGCACTTTGCGCCCAGGGGGTCGGATCATGCTTTATTGCCCTAACATAGGATATCCCTTCGAGACTCATGGAATTTATTGGCATGGGCATTATCATTTTGGAAATATTTTCTTAATCAATTATTTACCACGGCGGTGGCGCAATAAGTTGGCTCCACATGTGCGAATATATTCAAAACGAGATCTTGAGCGCTTGTTCGATGGTTTACCAGTGAAATATATTTACCGCAAGGTAGTATTTGGCGCTTATGATAATATCATTGCGCGCTACCCTCGTATGGGAAAATTGTTAAGGTCTTTTCTACAGTTTCTAGAGCGAACACCT
>DUEG01000133.1 GCA_011176615.1 Anaerolineae bacterium
CCTCGCACCACGTGGATAGTGACCCCAGAATATTTCTGGGTGTAATCGTTAGATCGCTACTTAGATATTTCTATGGAGAGGTGCCAGAATTATCCTCACCAGTAGATGCAGGTGTTGCAGTCGGGAATGTCGTTGCTTCGGGATTGATTTCCATATCCGGAAGCGGGAGCAAGTAAGGGCTTCCGCTTGGGACGAGCATCACGCGGATTCCAGGAGAAAGTTTGTTGATATATTGGTATGTGAGTAAATCAGGATTATTGTTCAATGCCTCTGCAATTTTTTTCAAGGCATTGGCTTCTGCTTCTGCTTGGATCACACGGGCTTCCGCATCTGCCTTTGCTCGGATGACAATTGCTTCGGCGTCCCCTTTAGACTGGATTACAGAAGCGTCTGCTTGACCAGCAGCAACCTTGCGTGCTTGCTCCGCTTCTTGTTCTTTTTGTTGTACAACAAACGCGGCTTGGCGTGCGTTTTGCTCAGCGACCTGCTTTTGTTCAACAGAAGCAGCATACTCTGGGGAGAAGGTGATATTTCTTAATACGAAATCATCCAATATCAGTCCGTTTTCAAGGAATTTCTTTCCTATTGTATCTTCGATCTGTTGGGTAAGCACAGTGCGCTTAGAACTGTAAACTTGCTCGACACCAAATTGAGAGACAGCATTTCTAATCACTCCACGAGAAAGAGGTCTAACTAAATCATTAAGATAGCGGTTTTGCCAATCAATATGGACCATGATTATTTGGGTGGGGTCAATATGGAAAATAATCGAGGAATCAACGAATATTTCCTGCCCGTCGGATGTGCGGGCGGTCACCGAGTCATCACCCTGTTTTTGTCCCTCAAGTGGTGCGATGGACATCGTATAGGTTTGTTTAGAGATCGGATAATAGACAACCGTTTCTGCGTAGGGTATCACCCAGCGTAATCCCGGTTCAAGAGTTTGTTCTCTGTATCCTTTTGGCTCAAGTGCTGAAATGACAATCCCTCGTTGGTCAGGTTGAACGAAGACTAACCCTGCAGAGAGCGAGTTCATTATTAGGGCGACAAAAAGTGCGACGATGAGAGAGGTCACAAGTGGTTTTGTTTTCTGTTTTCGTGAGGCGCGTAAGATGGTAAACACTAATAGGACGACCACTACAAGCCATGCAATCCCTGCAATGGCGGATAATACAAACGTGATGTTCATAAATACTCCTTTTTATAGATTGAAAAATATTACCATGATTATACCCGTAAAACAATCGGCATTAGATTTCTTAGGGCTTTCCAATGTAGTGTTAACAAATTGACTGAACCGTGATAGCATCTATCTATGAATTTTGGAAGAGGGCTCATTACAGAGATACTTACGCTAGGAACGGGGTTAAGGACCGTTAAAATCAAGTGCCCGGCGAATGTGATTCCTCCTGCGGGTCGTTTTGCGGTTGCGAATGATCCGCTTGATCTGAGTGCCTCATTGCCTTCAGTCTTGTTTAAAATTGCTGATACGGATGAAGGCTTCATCCCTGTTCCTCCTGTTCCAGATTATTGGAAACCTGGCACTTACCTCGATTTGGTTCGACCTTCGGGAAAAGGTTTTAAGGTTCCAAAGACTACCCAACGTTTGATGGTTATCTCGGCAGTTGATCATTTGTATCGATTAATAGGTTTGATAAATGATGCTTTGTCTGAGAAGAAGGATGTTGCTGTTTTTACGGATGGGCGTGTCTCTGGATTATCCACTGCTGTGGAGGTCAGTCCATTTAGTGCAATCCCTGAGAATCTCCAGTGGGCGGATTTTTTGGCGATGGCAGTGGATAGGACAGCGATATCATCTATCAGTTCCCTATTAGGAGTTAAGGAGCGAGCCTCTTTTTCATGTCCCGGACAAGTATTGGTGATCACTGAAATGCCTTGTGCTGGATTGGGGGAATGCTGGGGATGCGCGATATCAACCAGAAACGGCGGGCAAAAACTGGTATGTAAACATGGCCCAGTTTTTGACTTATTCGAATTGGACTGGTAAATATTTTTATATGATTATGAAGGAACATATTCAAGATTTGACCATAATAATATTGGCTTCCATTGTTCATCTTGATAAGAAAGCGATTTTGATTGGTAGCATCTCGACATTGCTTGCCTTGATAAGTTCGGGTGGGTTGTATTGTGCCTCGCTCATGCGCGTTGAAAAATTGGAAGCCGGGATGGTTGAAATATCGTTTCCTGGATTGGCGCCAGTATAAGGAGTGTGGAAGAAGATGGCAAAACAGGAGTTGGTTTTAGAGAAACCGATTATGAACGCAGCCGGCACTCTTGGTTTCGCGCCGGATTCCAATTCTGCTGTAGATATCCGAAAATTGGGCGCATTCGTAACCAACCCGATTAGTTATTTGCCGAGGAAACCAGCGCGAGGGGAACGATTATGCACTTTTACAGGTGGTTTTTTACTTCACACGGGGTTACCAAACCCGGGCTTGGCGGCAACGCTCAGAATTTATCAGCATCGTTGGGCTATTTCACCTGTTCCTATAATTGTGCACCTTATTGCAGAGGAACCAAGCGAATTGGCGATGATGGTAGAGCGGTTGGAAGGAGTGGAAGGGGTCTATGGGCTGGAAATCGGTTTGCCGCCTGATGGTTCCCCGATGCAAGTTAAGGAATATTGTCAAGCGGCTGTAGGGGAACTTCCAGTGATTATTCGCCTTCCATGGGAAAGTGCACATATGTTCATTCAAACCCTGGATAAAGAAATGATTTACGCCGTAAGTTTGGCCGCGCCGCGTGGTTCCTTGCCAAATAGCCATGGTGACTTATTTACAGGGCGTTTATATGGCGGTTCTCTCTTTCCCCAAGCGTGCCTCGCTGTAAAGCGCTTGGCGTCTTTTGGTATTCCAGTTATCGGAGGGGGTGGAATTTATGAGATTGATGCTGTTCGCGTAATGCTGGATGCTGGTGCAATAGCGGTTCAACTAGATTCGGTGCTATGGAAAAATCCCCGCATACTAGAAACGATGGATGCTAATCTAAAGAAAGGGGATGAGGTTGATATTAAAAATGGATAAACTACTGTTCCATGAAAATTGTCAGTGGTCCATCGTTGTGGATTTCAACGGTCATATGTGCGCCAAACATCCCTTTTTTGGTAGGCACACCAAGCAATTCTAGATGTTTGGCGAAAGTTTCTACGAGGGGGCTGGCAATTTCTGGAGAGGCAGCGCCAGTGAACGACGGTCGTCGACCCTTGTGTGTATTCGCATAAAGTGTAAATTGCGATACAACAATTGCTTCCCCTCCAATATCTAAAATGGAGCGGTTGATCTTTCCCTCGTGGTCATCGAATATGCGTAGATTTGCGATTTTCTTTGTCAAATACTCGATTTGTTTGTTTCCATCATTTGGTCCAATGCCGAGTAAAATGACAATACCTTTCCCAATTTCAGCGACCGTTTTCCCCTCGACTGTAACTTTGCCATAGTTAACGCGTTGAAGTACAACTCGCAAGCGATTCTCCTTTGGGCGTGTTTAGGGAAGCCCGATAGCCTCTTTTACTTCAGTGATAGTTACGCGTGCGATGGCTCTAGCACGTTCAGCACCATCTCTGAGTACATCTTGGATATAATCAGGATCTTTGGCGATCTCTGAGCGTCGTTCTCTGAAAGGGGCAAGATGTTCATTAAGATTTTTGGCGAATATTTTTTTACAATCTACGCATCCAATGCCTGCACGTCTGCACTCCGTATTGATCATGGTTACTTCTTCCGGGGAAGAGAAAATCTTATGGAGGGTGAATACATTACACACATCAGGGTTGCCTGGATCACTACGCCGCGCTCGTTGGGGATCTGTAACCATTTGCATTACGCGTTTTTGAGTCTCTTCTGGTGTTGCTGCCAATTCGATATGGTTGTTGAGGCTTTTGCTCATTTTATTCTTCCCATCAATACCCAATATTTTCGGGAATTCCGTAGCGACCATTTGAGGTTCAACGAGCACGTTCGTGTTATAGCGGTAATTAAAGGAACGTACGATCTCACGCGTAAACTCAATGTGGGGGGCTTGGTCTACGCCAACGGGCACTGCGACAGCCTTGTATAAAGCAATATCAGCAGCCATCAGTACCGGGTATCCAACTAATCCGTAATTGACATTGTAGGGCTGTTGGCGTATCTTATCTTTGAACGTGGGCAGGTCAGTAAGTTTTCCGAGTGGCGTGACCATTGATAGAAATATATGCAGTTCGACAACTTCGGGCACATGGGATTGAATAAAGATGATGCTCTTTTCTGGACGAATTCCAGCAGCCAACCAATCCAGAGCCATCTCATAGGTATTCTGGGGTAAATCTTTGGTTGTCTCGATAGTAGTTAGTGCGTGAATATCAACGATACTATAGATTGTTTCTTCATAGGTATCCTGCAGGGCAACATAATTTTTGATAGCACCAAGGTAATTCCCCAAGTGTTGTTTGCCTGTGGGACGCGCCCCGGAAAAAACTCGCCCTTTTTTCTTTGCCATGAATCGTACTCCTTTTAATGATGGTTTTTACGCTTTAGTTAAGCGCCATCGATGTATTTATTGTTTGAATTCCTTTAGCAAACCTGTGTATATATGGAGTTCAATATTCAGTATTTACATGACCTCCAATAGTGATTTTGTTGAATTTTGGTCAATGTAATTACTGATAGGTTTGATTTTTGAGTATATCATATCTTACCTTTGGTAATGGCGGTTTTCTTATGAAATTCAAATTATTCTAGTTTGCAAGATTGTGTTAAAATCAGAATAGGAATATGGTACTTTGTTGGTATAGGTATTACATTTTTGGAGGCGTGAGATGACATCGTTTGCAGATGTTCGCCCTTCACCGATCGCGGGACAATGGTATCCCAGCAACCCTAAGCAGTTGAGGAACAGTGTTGAAGCGTATATTGAAGCGGCTGAACTTCCTGATATTCAAGGAGAAGTGATTGCGGTCATGTCGCCGCACGCGGGGCATTTATATTCAGGTCCGGTAGCAGGTTATGCTTATGCTGCCGTACGCGGTTTGGCTCCAGATATCGTTGTGGTAATATCGCCGATGCACCAGCCTTACTATCAGCCATTATTAACCTCGGCGCATAGGGCTTATGAGACACCGCTAGGACAAATTAAGATCGACCGAGAGATTCTTTTTGCATTGGAAAAGCGCTTGCAGGCTCAATTGGGGTTTGGACTTGCGGAAGTTAGTAATGATCTTGAACATGCTGTAGAAATTGAATTACCCTTCTTGCAAGTGGCATTGGTGAACGACTTTAAACTGCTACCGATCATGGTGCGAGATCAAAGCAAGAAGGTCACACATGCTTTAGGGCTAGCCTTGGCAGATGTCTTAAAGGATCATAAGGCGTTGCTTGTCGCGAGCACAGATTTGTCCCATTTCTACCCGCAGGAAATTGCGAGTACACTCGATACGGTAATGCTAAGCCTGGTGGAAGCCTTTGACCCCGAAGGCGTATTGAAAGCAGAGGAAGAAGGAAAAGCCTATGCTTGCGGACGAGGTGCATTAGCGGCAACATTATGGGCTGCCCGCGGTTTAGGCGCTAATCATGTCCAAGTTTTAAGGTATGCAACTTCGGGAGACGTAACGGGTGATTATCATCAAGTAGTGGGGTATGGGGCTGCTGTTGTTACGAAAATGGTATAACTACTATGGTTTTGAAATAATTTCCCGATTTCGCATGAAAGGAATATAGAATACACTGATAAGATGATCATCTGGAATTTAATTTTAATCCTAGTCCTTGTGGCGCTGAACGGATTCTTTGTCGCTATCGAGTTTTCTGCTGTTGCCTCTCGTAAGTCGAGAATTGAATTATTGGCAAAAGAAAATAATAAGTCAGCCAAGATTGTTGAATCATGGCTGGAGAGCACAGCCACGCGAGACCGCTTGATCGCTGGTTCGCAATTGGGAATTACGATTGTAAGCCTAGCCTTGGGTGCGGTTGGAGAGAACACTTTCGAAGCAATCCTGGAACCATTCTTCCATAATGTGACTTTGCCACAAGGACTTCAATCTTTGAAATCGATTTTTGCAGCGTTACCACTTGTGGTTTCGCTAATCATTATTACAAGTGTGCATGTAATTTTTGGCGAGCAAGTTCCTAAAGTGGCGACTTTACACGCGCCAGAGAAATTTGCCCTGCTTGGCGCTCACCCTATGAAGTGGTTTGAAACCATTTTTAAATGGTTTGTGGATATCTTGGATTGGTCTACTCGTCAAGTGCTTAAACTGATGGGTTTGAAACACGGTGGAGGACATTCTCTTGTCTATACAGTGGAAGAGATCAAGCACATCGTGGATGAATCTGAGGAAGTGGGCGTGCTCGAGGAACCCGACAAAGAAATGCTCCATGCGATCTTTGATATCGGCGATATGCTCGCGCGGCAGGTGATGATTCCCCGGACAGAGGTGCTTGCGTTCCGGGCGGACACATCCATTGAGGAAAGTATTCATCTTGCAACGGAGTCCCCATTCACAAAATTTCCTGTTTATGAAAAAGATTTGGACCATATCGTTGGCATCGTTTATATTAAAGATATTCTCAGAGTATTACAGGACCCGGAGAAACATAATTACACTGTTAAAAACTTAATGCACGAAGGACTATTTGTCCCCGAGACATTATCGGTTAAAGCATTGCTTCAACAATTTAGAATTCGACGGCAACATATTGCCATTGTCCTTGATGAATATGGCGGGACAGCGGGTTTAGTGACCCTGGAAGATGTGATGCGAGAGATCGTTGGAGAAGTAAGCGATTTCTTCGATATTTCTCAACCAGAAATTCAATCAATGCCAGATGGTTCTGTCATAATCGATGGGATTGCTCTTCTCGATGAAGTTAATGAGGAGTTGGGGTTAAATCTCGTCGAGCCGAATTATGATACGATCGCTGGGTATGTGTTAGGAAGATTAGATAGGCTTCCCAAGCAAGGCGATGTTGTGGAAATAGATGGCATCCGCATTAAGGTCGCCGAAATGGATGGCATGCGGATCTCAAAACTTGTTTTAAACCACATTCCTAAAGATGAAGCGTCTCCTGTGACTATAGAAGATTGAACAAAGGTCCTGCTGAGTGTTGAGTGATTGTAAAACCATATGAAAAGATACGTAGAAGTTGCTGTGAATGTCCCCCAAGTAATGGGGGTCTTTCATTATCATTTGCCGCAAGAATTAGAGAAACACATTCGAGTAGGGCATCTGGTCGAGGTGCCATTTGGCGCAAAAAAGGTGCAGGGCGTAATCTTAGGATTTGTTGATCGACCGGCAGTCGTGAATACGCGCCCAGTTGGCGAGTTGATTGATAAACAACCAATTGTCACAGTCAAACAAATTGAATTGGCTAAAAAACTCTCGGATTGGACTTTAGCCCCTCTCTCTGCCTGTATCGGTTTAATGATTCCACCGGGATTGAGCCAAACTGTTGATACAAAGTACTTAGTGGTTCAGGGACGAAATTGGAAACTTGATAAGCGTCTTAGCGCAGCGCAAAAACGTTTTATGGAATTGTTAGAAAAGCGGGGTGAACTTCGAGGAAGGCAAATTGCCCGGGCTTTGTCGCACCATGACTGGCAGCGAACAGCGCGCTCACTGGTCGAACGCGGTTATATTGAGAGTCATTCGGTATTGCCTCCTCCCACGGGACGCCCGAAGGTTGTCCGCACAGTTCAATTGGCTGTACCTCCGCATCAAGCATTAACACGCATGGATGATTTGGCGCGAAAAGGAAGCCAAGCGCTTGCCAGGAGACAAGCAATGTTGCGGTTCTTGATGCGAGAACCAGGACCAGTAAACGTTTCATGGGTGTACGCCGAGAGTGGGGGAAATTTGAGCGATTTAAAGAAACTTGCC
>DUEG01000134.1 GCA_011176615.1 Anaerolineae bacterium
CGTTTCAGTTGAATTGCTGGATTGCTGACCGCACCAGGACCACATGGAATAGTCGAATAGCCCGGTATCTGCTACGGATTTGGTGCGGTTGATTCCGCCGGTTGTGCTCCAGTAATCATCTGGGTTGATGTAGGTTTCAGGCGGATTGCCGTCATAAACGCAAAGCGTCCCCGATGCACAGGCGGAAAGTGAAGATGGTGGAGTTGAGCCTGCATGGAAAAGAGAAAAAGCGTATTTTGGATTCTGGTCTTCAAGAGCGCCAATGCCGCTGATAAGTTGTGAGCCGTGTGAGGTGTGGGCGTAATGAATGGCTAACTCTTTGGCTTTGCCAAGCCAGTAATCGGGGATTTTGGAGAGGTCTGTAGCGTTGTGGTCGATGATGATTGCGCCGCCAGCAGCATTTGGGGCAGCGGGAGCAGTCACGCTGGTTTGGCTGGAACCCGCTTCTTGAGCAGCGTTTGTGGAAGTCGAGCGTGCTTGTGCACTGCGATTTCCGATTGACTTCGACAAAGATAAGATCGCCCAGGCAATCAACAGTAATGCAAATATAGCGATCACATTGGTATTGAACCTTTTTTGTGTTTTCATTTTTTACCTCTCTTGGTGGAAATTGGGTTCTTTTGAGCTCGTTGTTTATAGTGCGAATTCACAAATAGGCGTAAGTGGTGGAAGTTATTGATATGAATGTATCATTTGATGGTTGTTTCTGATATAGGTAATCAGTAATGTATGTTCCGTGTTAGGAATCGCGTTTGAGAATTTTTACCTCCCGATAAGGCAGGTGAATAAGGACTCTTTTCCCATGAGTTTAAGTTCCCTTTCTGTGATTTTCTGATTAAAAAGTGTGAATACGTATACGCCTTGATTGTTATCGAGGAACGCTGTGTGAACGTATATTAGCACACGCAACCAAATACGTTGTATCTTCACAAGAAAATGCAACGGTGGGAGTATAGGGGTGGGGAAAACCCCCTGTTAGGCAAAGGGATTTAGACTTCGGTGAAAGTGCTCAGAATATCTGGACTCCCGGGTATCTTCCTGAGAGAGTCTATATTGTCGTTATCCTGTGGTACCGCGTTGATGCTTACCTTTGATATACTCGACAGAAAATTTGAATCAATGGGAGAGGATTTGCGAAAGAAAGAGTTTTGTGCGGTCTTCCTGGGGATTCTTGAAAATATTGTCCGGTGTACCGCTTTCTATGATGAGACCCTCATCGAAGAAGTACATGCGGTCAGCCACGGCACGTGCGAAACTCATTTCATGAGTGACAACGAGCATGGTCATCCCCGATTTGGCAAGTTCGACCATCACATCCAGCACTTCTTTGATCATTTCGGGGTCGAGTGCAGAGGTCGGTTCATCGAAAAGCATGATCTTCGGTTGCATAGCTAAGGCTCGTGCGATGGCAACCCGTTGTTGCTGTCCACCGGAGAGTTGGGCAGGGAATTTCTGTGCTTGTTCAGGAATCCCGACTCTTTCGAGTAATTCCATCGCAATTTTTTCAGCCTTATCCTTAGGCCATTTACGTACCCAGATGGGTGCCAGGGTGATGTTTGTCAATACTGATAGGTGTGGGAAAAGGTTAAATTGTTGAAAGACCATCCCCGTTTCCATGCGCACCTTCTCGATATTGCGTACATCGTGGGATAATTCGATGCCTCCAACAATGATCGTGCCCTGCTGGTGTTCCTCCAACCGGTTGAGCGTGCGGATGAAAGTTGATTTACCCGACCCCGAGGGTCCGAAAATGACGATGACTTCACCCCGTTGCACTTCCATGGAAATTCCCCGAAGCGCATGAAAATCCCCATACCATTTGTGCACATCTTTGCAGATGATGATGGTCTCGTTTGTTTTGTTGTCCTCGCTCATTTGTATTCCTCTAATTATAGAAATTTTGTCTTGACTGCCTCAGCGTTTTCCAATGCCCAAACTTTTTTCCAATTCCCGGCTTGTATATGACATAAAGTAACTGAAAATCCAGAAAATCACGGCTACGAAAAGGTAAACTTCCATCTGCAGGTGAACGAATTGTGGCTTAAGGTTAAGGACAGCGTTACTGATGCCAAGCAAATCGTTGATACCCACAATGACTACAAGCGTAGTATCCTTGAACAGGGAAATGAATTGACCGACGATCGTAGGAATAACCAATCTGAGTGCCTGGGGAAGGACGATGAAAGTTGTGATTTGGAAATTCGAAAGCCCCAATGCTTTGGCTGCCTCCGCTTGTCCGGGCGGGACAGCCTGGAGACCCCCGCGCACATTTTCCGCGGTATAAGCAGAACTGAAGAACACCATAGCCAGTAGGGCGCGCACGATACGGTCAATCCTGGATCCGGCGGGCAGAAACAACGCCAAAATTATAGAGAACATGAAGAGAACGGTCACCAGCGGAACCCCACGGATTGTTTCAATGAAGAAGATCGAGAAGAGTTTGACTACAGTTAAGGATGAACGGCGACCAAGAGCCAATAAGACGCCAATTGGAAAGGATAATGTGATTCCGCCTACTGCAAGGAGTAAGGTAATCAATAAACCACCCCATGAAGTAGTTGCAATTTTTGGAAGTGCGGGGATATTTCCTAATCCGGGTAGAAGTACGAGCGTGATAAAGATAGCAGCGAGCAGCCACATCGTGATGACGTATTTTCCCTTTACTGCAGGCAGTCTTCCGATTCTGTACCCCAGGATGATTAAAACTGGACTCGCAAGGAATACAGCGCGTATACTCAGGGTAATGGTTGGTGTTTTAAGGGGAAAAATGGCGAGAATGGTGAGCAAGATTGCGAAGAAGATAGCAAAAGGTTTGATGTATCTTTCCCATAACCCCCAACTCATCCCGATTAGGAAGGTACCGATTAGGAGGCTTAGTCCGGGGCGCCATAATTGCGCGCGGGGATATTGCCCAACCAGAAACAGCAAAGGCGAATAAGTTACGGGCTGCCAATCTGCTGAAAATAAAGCCCACCGCAATATCGTGACCAGCGTGAAATAAAGAAATACGAGAGAAGCAAGGGTTAAGACAGCATTGAACCAATTGCTGAACAGGTTCTTGCGCAGCCATTCGAGCGGACCTGGAGCAACGGGTGGGGCAAGTGTGGGCGGACTATTTGATGCGTTCATCTTTCGACAAATTGAACCTTGCGGTTGTATACATTAAGGACTAATGAAGTCAACAGGCTGATGGCTAAATAAGTAAGCATGACCATGAGAAATACTGGCACTGCCCGACCAGCCTGATTGATAGTAATTTTACTGATGGCAAAGAGTTCTTGGAAGCCAATCGTAAGAGCGAGGCTTGAGTTCTTGGTCAGATTTAGATATTGACTAATCAATGGCGGGATGATCACACGTAGAGCCTGGGGAAGCACTATAAGGCTCATCACTTGGGGGCTGCGTAGTCCTAATGCTCGAGCGGCTTCAACCTGCCCACGGTGTACAGCCTGGATGCCGGACCGCACGACTTCAGCGATGAAAGCGGCAGTATACATTGTGAGGCTCACGAGCAGGGCGGTGAATTCGGGCGAAAGGCGAAAACCTCCCTGGAAGTTAAAACCCTGCATGGATGGTTTATCCATCCAGAATGGTTCACCGCCGGAAAGAAACCAGCCGGCAATTGTCAGGAGTAGGAATAAGCCCAGGCTCGTAAGACCGAAATGTGTTTCCCTCCCTGTGTTTTCACGGATATGGCGGAGTATATAAAATGCAGCGAATGCTAAGATGACGCCAATGCCAGAAAAAATGAGAAAGATAGACCCCGTTTCTGTTAGACGAGGAAAGGTGATATATAAGCCGCGCTGGCTCAAATAACTTGGTCCCGGCATCGCTATACTCTCTTTGACCGACGGCAATTTTGCGAAGACCCCAAAATACCATAAGAACATCAGCACCAGGAGAGGAATATTCCGATGAAATTCGATATAAGCAAGGGCGATGCGGCTTAGCAGCCAGTTCGAAGAAAGGCGTGCCAAACCGATAATCAATCCCAAAATCGAGGCTAGGACGATACCGCTCCCGGAGACAACAAGTGTATTAATTAGCCCAACCAGAAAAGCCCGTCCAAAGGACATGGTGGGGTCATAGGTGAGAAAACCCTCACTAATTGGAAATCCTGCTGGTTCTCGAAGGAAATTATAGGTCAGCGGCATACCGCGTTGTTGGGTGATTCTCAGGAAGTTGGTAACTCCCCAAAACAGAAAAGCGAGAACCACAACAGCCGATACAATTTGCGCGACAATGCGCAAGATGCGTTCGTCTCGCCAAAGAGGAATCTTCTCACTAGCCTGTGTGTTAGAAAGTATGGTCATCGTGCATATGAATAGACAGATTGTGCAGCCTGGATTTTATAGGCTGCACAATCAAAAAGGTCCGAGTGATGTTATTTGATCGGTGGGGCGTAAATCATACCGCCTTCAGACCATAGCGAGTTCAGACCGCGGGGTAAGGTAAAGGCAATCCCGTTAGGTCCGAAGTAATGGTTATAAAGTTCTCCGTAGTTGCCAACTGCTGCAACAGCCTTTGCCAGCGAATCCGGTTCCAAGCCGAGTACAGAATATCCCCAGTCGCCTTCTTCGCCAAGCATCGTGCGGATATTAGCGTTGTCGCTGCTTTTCATCTCTTCGATGTTGCTTGAAGTAACACCATATTCTTCTGCATTGATCAAGCCCCACATTACAGACTTGACAATGTCAAACCACTGATCATCGCCGGATGGTACAGCGGGGGTTAGAGGTTCTTTCGAGATGGTTATGTCCAGGATGACATGGTCTTTGGGATTTGCGAAGCCCGCGCTTACAGCAGCCAATTGTGATTTGTCGCTTGTTGCGACGTCACAACGTCCTTCTTCGTAGGCTCCGTAAACAGCGGATGTCTCTTCGAATGTAACCGCCTCGTAGGAAAGTCCAGCGTCCGCAAATGTGGTCGCTAGGTTCTTCTCGGTGGTCGTACCGGTGGTCACACAGATTGAAGCACCATCCATATCCTGCAGAGTCTTAATGCCCGAGTCTGAATGAACCAGGAAGCCTTGTCCATCGTAGAATGTGATCCAAGTGAAGTTACCCCATTCCGCATCACGCTTCGAGGTCCAGGTCATATTACGGGATACCATATCTACTTCGCCGGTTTGTAAAACGGGGCCTCGATCAGCAGCAGTGATTGGAACTAGTTCGACGGCTTCAGGGTCACCGAACATCGCCGCAGCCACTGCACGGCACAGATCGACATCGAAGCCGATATTACGACCGTTTTCATCCAGGTAGCCAAAGCCCAGCAATTCAGTATGAACCCCGCATACAACTTTGCCGCGCTCGCGCACTCGATTAGCAATCGTACCGTAGCCCTGTGGCTGCACGGGTGCTTGCTCAGCGGGCACCTCAACAGTAACAACAACTGTTTCCACAACTTTCTCTGGGGATGGTGCCTGGCTGGCACACGCGACAGCGACCAGGCTTATGACAAGCAAACTTACAATGAGAATTAAAATCTTACGCATATGTTCCTCCTTGGGATTTAAAATCGGAAAAGTTTGGTTAAAAAATGTTTATCCACCTTTTCATAAACGAATAACTGTTTTACCTCTGAGAGCATTATTGACGATCTGGGGTTTTAGAAATTATACAGGGGATTATAGATAGAATGAATTGATATAAGGTATTTTTATGGGATTTTTATGTGATGGCTGTCTACTTGATGTGGCAGGAGGAGGCGGCATCGGGGAATACCCTCTGTTGGAGGGAGGGATTTAGACTTCGGTGAAAGTGCTTAGGGTATCTGGTCTCCCTCCCGGGTATCTTCCTGAAAGAGTCTGTATTGTAGTTATCCTGTTGTTCCCCGCCCAATGCCAGTGCGGTAATCATATTCTGAGCCAAACAGACTATGAGGGATGAAATAGACAAGTAAAGTCGCTATACCAGCGAAATACACTGATTTGGCATCGCGGCGGTTGCCTCGGTTGGCATAGGCAGCATAAATCCAGAAAACAAGTTCCAATAAAACCTTGTTATCCGTCCAATCGTAGCCAAAAGGAATCCCCGACCACCATACACCGAAAGCGTACCATTGCACCCATGGACCAAAGAGAAAGGCGCCAAACAGGAAGGAAATTAGGGTTGCCCAAATCATCCATTTGAAATTTCCGTCAATCATTGCTTCGAAAACTGTTCGAAGGGCAAACATCATCGAGAGAAAGATTATGAGAACATGGATTGTTATAATTAATGTTGGTACTGCGCCTTTGTAACGAGCATAAATTGGTTTGTCACCCGTGATAGAAAGGGGTTCGTCGTCGTTTACTTGAAGATAGACGTAATATTCATACTTTCCTGCTCGTTCATTCAGACTGGGCAATTCTGCGCCGAAGCCTGCAATTTTCTCCGTTTTTCCATGGTGGGAAACCTCAAAGGATACGGGGTTCATTGGCATGGTCTGCCATTCGTCATTAGATTTATAGCGGCGGTATTGGACAAATCCGGTTACTCCATCGGGAACTGGATTGAGGAACATGATTTTCAGGCTGTTACCGATTGTTTCGCTGCGGAGAAACTTGAAATGCACTTCGCCCAACGATGTTTGAATATCGCCTGTCAGTGGATAAGTGGGCCCGGTTTTGTCTTGGTAGGTAAACATGGCAATTGTCAGGATAATTGCTAGAAACCAGAGGAAAACATTAATGAGTTTGGGCTTTCGTTTGGCAATTTTTCTCAACGTATTCATTTCTTCTCCTTATTAATTATTAATTGCTGGGTGCGGATTTGGTTTGTTCTATTTTTTTTATCCTTAAAGTGTAAGCGTTCGCATTATTAATGAATAGTAGAATTTGCACAATTTTTGATGAAAAATAAATGAGAATTAGGGAAAAACCACGTAACTGGATAGAGTCCAGTTTTCAAGTTTAAACAGTCCACTTTTCAAGTTTGGATGACAAAGGTTGAAAAGCATATTGACACTTACTGATAAGCATGGTATTCTATTTGGCGAAGGACACCAGTAGTTCGCGGTGGAAGGGAATACGTTGGCGACTTACGGTAGGTTCGTAGGTCGTTATGTTTTGACCTAACCGATGCAACGAAATGAGTGCCTAAACAAATACTATTTTATTTATTTACAAAAGGAGTTTTTAAGATGACTGAACGTACCATCGGCACGGTCAAATGGTTCAATGGAAGCAAGGGTTATGGATTCATCACCCGAGATGATGGGGATGATGTATTCGTCCACTACACTGCGATTCAAGGCGAAGGCTTCCGCAACCTGGAAGAAGGGCAAAAAGTCGAATTTACGATTGAACATGGCCCGAAAGGTTTGCAGGCTGCTGACGTCGTATTGATTAACTAATCATTATTTTGACGCCAAACGAAAACCCTGAGGTGAAAGCCTCAGGGTTTTTTTGATTCGTGCCGCGAAAGTTAAGGTAAATAATTGAGTAAACTATATTAAATTGATGTTTCCTCTTCTTCGGGTTCTGTCGTTGTTTCTGTTGTTGTGGATGTAACAGGGGGGCGTAATCTGATTGGTACGCTGAGATGCCAGTGCATAATCAGTGGAATTATAATCATCAATAAACCCAAGCCGAGCAATGCACCATAATATGGGGCGAAAAGCCGTAATTGGATCCGTCTTGCTTGTCCCAGCGATTTCTGGTATTGATCGAGTTCCGTTGGGGTGAGAAGTAGAATCTCAAAATCATGCGTAAGGGTTTTGTGTTGTTTGATGGTTTCACCTGTATCTGTAATATCAGGATAAACCACGTCCATGGATAAGCGAAAGAGCAGAGTTCTTTCATCCGGGCTTGCTTGAGGGTTCTGAGCATCGATTGGAATCCTGATGATCCCTGTGGGGCTGACTTTACGCTCCAGGTGTTGTACATTTTGATCCCAGGATACATCTGGGTTCCCGACTAAGAGGGAAAATTTACCTCGCTGCAGCCCATCAACGATTATCAAACCTCTGCGCCCTCTCCATAAGCCTTGTAGTGCATCAAATGCATCGGGAAAGGTTACTTTAAGTTCAAGGTAATGACTTGTCGGGTACCTCATCATGACTCTCTCATCAGGTGAGATTTGATTGGGTAGTTGATTGTCTTTATGCGAAATCAGTTCAACTGGTTTTTGAGAATCGATCAATTTTAGATTGTTGGGATAAGGTAACGATTGGTATCCTTGTACAGGGTTATGGTAACTAACTCCAAGTATAACAAGCCCCGCAATAAGAAAAAACCCTCCGAAGATCATACCCCAGCCAAAGATCTGCGATCTACGTGAGGAACGAATTGCCAGGAATGTTAAGGTAACTGCTATTATCGCTCCCCAGATAATCAGTGGAATCAGACAGGTGCTAGTATTCATCATGTTGCGTAGTTGTTTTTTTGCCTCGTTTCGTATTCACACATGAGCGTTTTTCTCTGTGCGGCTACAAGTGCGCTAAGAGTATAGGAGAGGATTGTCTGATTGTCAACAACAAAAAATATCTATGATTATTGCCTAAATGTTTATCGAGGCGTAAGGAAGAAACAAAGCCCTTGCTTTTCTAAACTTGGGTATACGCGGAAATGTATTAGTGTTTAATTCCCTGTTGTTTTTCAGGGTTTTTCTCGATAACGCGTAGAAAAGCCTGTAAAACTTTGGTATCAAATTGAGTGCCAGAGCAGCGCTCCAATTCTTTTACTGCTTCTTCATGGCTGCGCGCTTTGCGGTAGACACGATCATCTGTTATCGCTGAATAAGCATCCACGACTGCTATAATGCGAGCGCCCAAGGGTATCTCTTCTCCTTTCAATCCATCCGGGTACCCTTTCCCGTCGTAGCGTTCATGGCTGGAGCGTACGAAAGGAGCCACGTGAGATAGTTTCTGGATGGGTGAAATGATTTGCGCACCAGCGATTGTGTGGTACTGCATTTTCTTTCTTTCCTCATCTGTCAGTGGACCGGGTTTGAGCAGAATCGAATCAGGAATACCAATCTTGCCGATATCATGGAGCAAGCCCCCCCAATAAACGGAATCAACTTCGTCTTCGCTTAATCCTAGTTCTCGGGCGGTATCGGCTGCCAGTTTGGCGATTTCCTGGCTGTGGTTTCTTGTATAAGTGTCACGAATGTCAATTGCATTTGCCAGTGAAATTACCGTTTGCATGAAAGTGTCTTCGAGTTCTTCATATAGGCGTGCATTCTCGATGGCTACTGCGGTTTGATTTGCAAGGGTGGTCAGCATAGCCTGCTCGTCTTTAGAATATGGTCTCCCAGAACGCGATTCGCCGATGGCGAGGATGCCAACGAGCGAGTCTTTGGCGATTAAAGGTATGTAAAGCGAAGCCTTAAATGCTTCGAGAACTTCGCGCTCCTTGCCCCAAAGGGAGCGAAAGATGGGTAGGGTTTCGAAATCATGCTTGGTGAGAATCTCTCGATGTGTTGATAACCATTTGACAACCGGATTATCAGCGTGTAATCGCATACGCAAGGGAAGGATGCTTCCCTGTTGGTTGAATAATTCGTATTGCTCATTATTATGTCGGCGTATGAAGAATGCAATCTGTTCAATGTGGATGGTATTGGATAGTTCATCAATAATAATATCGGTTATCTTTTCAAGATCCAGCAAGGTTGCGGTTGTACCACTTAAACGTTGGAGCATTAGTGCGCCGTTGTAGCGCTCGCGGTAGAACACACGGTCGATCCAGGTTTGGAGTTTAGTGTATATGGGGGCAAAGATTATTGCAGTCAGCAGCGCGATCAACGCGGAGATAATGAAGATCGGTGTTTTTGTGTAACTCTCGAAAAGTCTTAATACTTGCGAGATGATCACGAAATACAACACGCCTGCGATCGCAGTTGCAATGGAGTAAAACAAACCGATGCGGACGACAACTCTGATCTCGAGTAATTGGTAACGCAGAATCGCATAAGCGATTAGTATGGCAGCCAAACCGTTGGATGCAATGTCGATTGGATATTGACCTAATGGGGTGAAGTTGAGCGCTGTACCGAGCGTAATTATAATCAGGGCAAGGGATAAATAGTGGAAGCGTTCTCTTTGGCGCAGATTATCTGTTTGCCGTGTACCACGGACAAGTAAAACCAAACTGTAAAGCATAAGAAAGTATCCTGGACCAACGAGAAGGATCATTAATGGATGGAAAGAATATTCCAAGATGTTTCCGATTAAGGCTGCAGAACCGACTACTTGATCCGTAAATGTTGTTAACAGCGCGATTGTGATTGAATATAAGATGACATATATTGTCCACTCACGCCGCTTGGAAAATACAGTCTGTACAAAACCAAAAATTCCTAAAAGCGAGATTATTACCCAAGATGTCATCATGCGGAACCAGAAAAGGATGTTCCCAATGCCCGAAAGAACAAGAAACGCGCTAATAGACCACCCAAACATTGCAATCAGGTAAACACTAAACCAGCGGCGCTGATACGTAAATGGTTTGGAAGTGATTACGATTCCGAAGAGGACGGCATAAAGCACGATCGAAACGAGGGGTATGATCGTGTAGATCGACCAGTGGATCAATTAATCTCCTTTCTTTGGTTCAATGGTTACTCTTTGGCAACATAGTCATAGAACGTTTTATGAAATATTTCTTAAAACAATCCCTTGCTTATTTTTGGAACCTGTTTAGTTTCTCGAGTGTCTTGTCGTTAGGCTGTATGTGTGGGGGTTTAATATGTGCCAGATCTGCCCCAAGATCTTGTTGGGATTTCATATAGGCTTGAAATGCGCCATTTGGAATGATAGAGAGTTTAAGCGGATCACGTCCCGTGATTTCCTTGAAATCTTGATATTCATCGAGCAACTTGGATAATTCCTCGCTGATAGATTTCTGTATTTCTTCTTTCTTGATTTCCACAGAAGGTTTTAGTTCTATGTAGAGATGTAAAATCGGTTCTGAACTGTCATATTCTTTGCGTACAGCCCATTCTTGATAGCGGACGCCCGCATTTTCGATTGCCTGCCAAATATCTCTCTCGGTAAGGCGGACAAGACCGCCGAGATCAATGATATTACGCACAGAGGAATAGAATTGGAATTGGGGAAGTTCATTTCCTAATTCATCGTCGCTCAATGCAGTTACCTTGAAAAGATCACCGATGCGGTATCGTACGAACACGCCGCCGTGGAAGTTTGTAAAGACGATTTCGTATATACCTAGTTCTAGTTCGTCGTAGAGAACGGTTTTAGGTGTGTAATCAGGTTCTTTCATTGATTTGAGATGTTCTTCATAGGGGATGAATTCAAGGAATGCGTTGTCAGGTACAAAGATCATCCCTTTGTAATTCCAGGCTTGGGTTGCCATTGTGCTACCTTCTGTCGATGCATAAACTTCGAGCGGTTGTTTCCCCCAATAGTGTTCGATCTTCTGACGATAAACGGACGTATCAGTTCCACCCGTCATGATGCCCTTGAGTTTCCAAATATCTCGCGGCAGAATGTCTCGGTTATGTAACTTGGCTGTTGCTACAGCGCGCAATAAGCGCCAAAGTACAGCGAGGTTTAACATCTTTACAGATGGTTTAGCGGTTGCGGAACTTCCTTCAAATTGTTCCCCGATGCGGACAAGTATGCTGGAGATACCATAGAAGTAATCCATTCCTTGTTCGATAGCCATACGAAAGCCTTTGGCAATCCGTTCCCCAAATTCCATTTGTTCGCCTTCTTCCAAAGGCGGTAGGAAGCGAACATTGAGATGGTTTCGAATTGAATGGCTTAATAATCCAGATAGATATGGTGGGGGCGCGGTTGCTAAGAGGACACGCTCATTAACCGTCAAATTCACTTCTCCTTTGTGAGAGGATGAGGCTAACAGCATACCAGTTATCATATAATCCCCTAATTTTTCGAACATTTCCTTCGTATAGGGAGCCAATTTAAATTCCCCGCTTTCAGAGGAACGTCCCGATGTGCGCACCCAAATATATGGTTTGCCTGGGCATCCATCCTCATTTTTGTCTTTCAAAAACGGATAATAAAAATCATACCTTGTCATGGGAACATTTTTACGAAATTCTTCCACGCTAGCAGGAGTTTTTCCTTTAAAGAGTGCTTGCCCAATTTTCGATTTGCTTAGTAGTTCAATCTGTTCCATCAACAAGCGTTTTTGGATGTCCATGTACTCCTTTTGGCTTAAGTCGAGAAAACCACAGTGTCGAGTCCATATTTCTTTATTACGTCCTTCTTGAAGTAATTTAAGCGTTGAATTCATTTGTTGTCCCTCCATGGTTTATTTGCTCTAATTGCTAGTGGTTCTGGTATCCAAGAAAAACGAGAAGTGAGTACTTTGATTGTTATTTCTTCAAACCCTTGTCCCTTGAGGGCTGACGCCCACCTCTCGGAAGTTCGTAGATTGGGAACAGCCGTAGCCTCTGCCCAAGCGCGATCCAGATTTTCCTTGAAGAGGAAATAAACAAAGGCTATGGTACTAACGAAAAAACGGATCACGGGAATCCGCCATAATGGAGAACCGCCCACATCTGTGATCGAGAGTTGACCGCCTGGTTTGAGTACGCGATAACTCTCGCTCAATAAAGATGGGACATCCATATGGTGGGTAGCAAGACCGCAAAGCACTGTATCGTATACTTGAGAGCGGTAAGGCATTTCCATCGCTGATGCACAGGTGAACTTTGGCGTTTGCTCGAAGCCAGCGCGTGAAAAACGCAGTTTTGCATGTTTGAGCATCGCATATGTGATATCCAACCCGTGAATCGAGTGGTTATGGTCGCCTGTCTTTAGAATACGCATTGGAATCACACCTGTACCGGTGGCGATATCCAGAATGCGGTCGTTTTCTTTTAAGGGTGTTTGAGAGAGGATTTGTGTGACAAATTGATCGTAACTCCAACCCCAAAACAAACGTAATTCAGAGTCGACGACTTTTTCATAACGGGGAGCCATCTCGGTAAAGGCTTCGATTAGAGAATTATGGTCATCCATGGTTTTCCAGTTTTATAATGAATACCGCTCATGTTAGCGGTATTC
>DUEG01000135.1 GCA_011176615.1 Anaerolineae bacterium
TGGAAAGGTCAAAGCGCATTTGGTATCCAAAAACAGAGAGGGTGCCTGTGCCAGTCCGGTCTTGTTTTGGCATGCCGTGGTCAAGCACATGTTTCAGTAAAGATAAATATTCTTCCACACCTACCTCCTCTAATAAATACCAAATATAATTTTCTCAGAAAGAGCTAACATTGAATGAAACCCTAATTAAAAATAATTTTAACATATAGCGAACTCTCCAAGTAGATTTAAACACTTCAATTGTCAAGGAGTATATTGGAGATAGCCAACAAAAGGTTTCCAAACAGTGTATTCATTCTGTTGGGAACTTGTTTATAGAGTAATATTTTTTTAAACGTATGGTTTTAAAAAGTTAGGTTTTGCTTTGGTTGAAGGGGTTACCAATTTTCCATTTCTTCGAGGATTTTATAAAGCAATTCCAGAAGGACAGATTTTACAGATTCCTTTTTCGATGCAACACAAGGTAATAATTTTATGTTCCGACTCAGGCGCAAAGCGATTCG
The DNA here is from genome assembly GCA_011176615.1 of Anaerolineae bacterium. GTDB lineage: Bacteria > Chloroflexota > Anaerolineae > Anaerolineales > UBA11858 > G519. The sequence continues at coordinate 504 of DUEG01000135.1, forward strand.
AAGATCCTCTGGGTCCCAAGAATCCGCTAAGTCTTGTTTATTTGCAGCGACGACGTATGGGGTAGGAGCATAAGCCTTGAAAGTTTCAAGAATAGTTCTGGCCTCGCGAAAAGTTTCTGGTTTACTACTATCAATCATTACAATGAACCCGAGCATTCCTTCAGAGAGGATCTCCCACATAAAATCGAACCGTTTTTGACCGGGGGTACCAAACAAGTAAAGCACGAGGTTTTTATCAATTGAAATACGACCAAAATCCATTGCGACTGTTGTTGTGTCTTTAATTCTTTCAATTTCGGAGGTTATCTTGCGCTCAGTCGCAACAACATCAATCTCACTGATAGATTTGATGAATTCTGTCTTTCCTGAATTGAATGGACCTGTGATGACAACTTTTACTGTTTGCATATGCTGCCTTTGTGATTCCTCAATTATCGATCGAAATTATAAAGACCGAATTCGATTGATGATTCTCGTGATTAGAGATTTTTGTTCTTCTTTGGTTTGTTTTGTGCCGCCCAAAAATGCGACAGGCATGGGCTTTTTTTGCCCTTCTGGACGAACAAGTTCAACAATCCCTGCTTGGATCAAGCCATAAACGATTCTGCGAATTTCGATATCATTCATTTTTGTGGCTTTAGCAATTTGGCGGATCGAATTTTTAGGATTGATGTAAGAGACTACCCGCCATTCTTCAACATTAAGATTGATATTTTTGAGATTTGTTCCTGGCTTTTCTAAAAAGGTAAGAGCCATATCCAGACTTGGGATTTCATCTTTGAGTTGTTCCCACTCGCGAAGGCGTCGTGTGCCTTCGATAATAATATTTCCTAAGTGAATCTTGAGTGTGATTTTTCCATTGGGGGGTAAAAGGTTGTCATCGAACTGAAAGGATCCTTCAATCCACGTAAATAATCGGCGGATCACACCTACATATTCGGCTTTCAACGCTTCAAGGATTTCTTGTTGGGTAAGGTAATTTGCATTAATTAATAAAAGTCCAAGTTCTTTGTCGCTGATATTGCTAGCATGGGCTTTGATCACACTGTATTGGTTTTTGTTTATTTTTTTGGCTTTATATAAGATAGTGGCTAAGGAATCATCACTCCCCAGTTTAGCGTATGCCAGTTTTCCTGTATGAAATGATAATTGAGCCGTTTCGGTAGGGCTTTTCACATTAAGCGTACCAGTTTTTTTTGCAAGGTTAATCAAATTCAGGAGTTGCGTGATTGAAAAATTTTGTAGATTGCCCTTGATTGCCATTGGCTCTTCTTAAACCTTTATTTTATATCCAAGTGGAAAGATTATACAATTAAGAAATGGATGCGTCAAATCAGGTTGTGCAACAGAGGGATGATTAGACAGTCTGGTTTGTTAAATTGATACTTATTTGCCTCTGCCAAATTTGCTTGACATCATTAATCCTACCGTTTATAATCTCAAACGCTTCATTCCTCGGTAGCTCAATGGTAGAGCGGGCGGCTGTTAACCGCTAGGTTGTAGGTTCGAGTCCTACCCGAGGAGCCTTTAAATCAAGATCACGAACCTATCTTCATCAACGCACCCTGAACGCGAGGGTGTGTTTTTGATTTAAATCTGTGCATATAAAAAAATGATCCGCGATTGCAGAATCGTTTTCATCAGGTAGTGTTCCATCCAAGAAATTTTCCTTTGACAAATCATCGCAATGATAATTCGGGAAGTGGTAGTATTATCTTGAGCAGGAGTTATAAAAATTTCTAGGAAAGGATGAGCGAATCCATAATCGCAAAAATTGGAGAAATCCTGGAGGAGGGGTTATGAAGATCTTAATCAGCGGAGGAAGCGGTCTAATTGGGCGTGCTTTAACGAGATCACTGCTGAACGATGACCATCATGTGACCGTATTGAGCCGTAATCCAACGCGGTCTGCCAGCATCCTTCCAAAAGGCGTAGCCTTACAACAATGGGATGGGGTTTCCCTTGGCAGTTGGCAGCATGTGGTCAGCGAAAGCGATGCTGTCATCCATTTGGCGGGAGAGAGTATTGCGGGAGAAAATCTTGCTGCGATACTAACCCGTCGCTGGACCTCAAAAACCAAAGCGCGTATTCTAGAAAGTCGTGTCCAGAGCGGGCATGTTTTACTGGAAGCGATTCGCAAGGCGAAACGCAGACCCTCAATCTTCATTCAGGCATCTGCTGTTGGCTATTACGGACCGCGGGGTACTGAAGAGATCACCGAAGAAACTTCACCAGGGGAAGGATTTTTGGCGCAGGTGTGTCAGAAATGGGAGGCTTCCATTGCGGAATTGGAATCAATGGGAGTCCGCAGGGTCGTGATCCGCACTGGATTGGTATTATCGGCGGAAGGTGGTATCTTACCCATGATGCTTTTACCATTTCGCTTTTATATGGGTGGGCGGCTTGGTGATGGGTTGCAAGGAATCCCCTGGATCCATATTCAAGACGAAGTGGACGCGATCCGCTTTTTAGGTATAAGTAACCATGCTCGTGGGGCGTACAATCTGAGTGCCCCTCATCCTGTAAGCGATAGGGAATTTGCCAGGATTGCTGGCTTGGTTCTGCATCGTCCGAATATATTCCTTGTGCCGGCTTTTGCATTGAAGGCTGTGCTTGGAGAAAAATCTATGCTTGTTTTGGACGGGCAGTACGCAGTCCCCAATCGTTTAATAAAGGCGGGCTACACTTTCCATTATGAACAATTGGAACCCGCATTGAGACAATTGTTGCAATCTTAACCGATTGATAACTTGGGAAAGATCTGGTAAAAGCGAGTGTGCTCCTGATCTTGATTGTGGAAGCATTAATTGGTTGGTGTAATAATAAGCAAGGTTTGATCAATTCCCTAAATACCCGTCCCGCCTGTTTACTTCGAGCATTGCTGGACGGCTTCGCACCCAAAGCCAGATCGTTTGAACGAACATCCCGGCAACAAATGCGGTTAA
>DUEG01000136.1 GCA_011176615.1 Anaerolineae bacterium
ACTGGACTTTCGTGGCATTAATTTTCAACTTACTAATTGAATTTTATTCAAGCGAAAATCATATTTATCTTCACTCCCAAAAAGCATAAGACCCTGGTCTAAACCAAGGTCTTGTACTATCCAAATGCCCGCAGAAGGAAGAATCGCTAAAAAAATCAAAAGATGATTGCCAAAATAATGCCAATCGGCGCGAGGACGAACAAAGCAACCAGGACAACAGCGGTACATCCTAGCCCAAACACTGCACCCAGAATTCCAAGTACTGTTCCTAAGACTGCACCAACAATTCCCAACACCAACCCGATAAGCCCGCCAATCAATCCGAAAATCGCTTTAATTATTCCCATTTCACAAACTCCTTTTAAAACCCTTTGGGTTTTTTCTATTTCTGTGGTTAAATACGTATGAATAGTCATGAAAGTTTCAAAATCGGTAAAGATTATTCATTAAGGAACAAAGTATTAAATGGAGGTTTCTCAATGTTAAGGAAAAACAAGATTCTCTTTTGGGGCTTCGTTGCATTAACAGCCTTAATGATCTCAAGTGCATGTAGTATTTTCAGTAAAGCGATTGATACCGCAGAAAAAGGGAAAAACGCAGCCGAGACCATCCAGGCAGTTGCGACCAATGCGGATGATATCATCGGTCAAGCAGAAAAAATGGCAACAGAGGTTGGCAGTTCAGGCATGATGCAGACAGCGCAAGTCATGATGACACAAGCCGTTGAAGGCGGCATGATGGAAACTCTACAAGCCGTCGTTACGAATGTACCTGGCGAGGTAGGAGATCTTCAGGCGACTGCACAAGCAGGGATTGAGAACTTTCAGGCATCAACTCCCCCGGACGATATCCCCTTAGTCCCAGGTGAATTGGAAGGGCTGATTACTTCTAATCAGTTAATTAATTACACCACTTCCATGGATTTTCAAGAGGTCGTTAACTTCTATAAGGAAGAAATGCCTGCCAATGATTGGAAGTCCGAAGATAAAAGCGTTGAAAGCGGGACAAACAATATCTTATTCTTCACAAAATCCGACCGCCAAGCAATGATCACGATTATCGGCGACCCTCAAAATCATCAAACTCAAGTTACTATTACGATAATTTCTGACTGAGAAAGATTTTGATGATCTCTATGGTGGCATTAAGCGCTGGATTATCTAGGGAATTCTCAATCACATTGGCAATCCAGAATGGTGGATTATCGACAGGTTAGGGTTAGCACTCCCTATGGTGAAATTCCCCAAGATGCTTTCCAGCGCCTCGAAATCATCCAGGCGCGTATAGTAGTGGGCGTGAAAGGGGAACTCTGGAGTCCGGACAAATTACTGCGGCGGGCGGTTTGGCATAAACGAGATCATATCCAACACATCCATAAATTGCTATCAATGAACGAACAGCAAACACAATCAAAAGAGTAAAGGCACTTGATAAAAGAACCGAGGCTTTGGATACGCTACATATTAGCGCTTTTAGCAGGGGTTACGGTATCGATAGTGGTTTTAGTAGTCCTTTCTGTAATCTCCAACCAGAAATTGCCTCGGGGTCCCGAAAATCCAGAAATATTAGTTGGAATGGATAAAGCAAGGTTAGCGGAATCCATTCACCTGCGCCAAGAACTTGGAAACCAAGTGTGGGCGGGATTTGGAGATGCCGATGTTCCTACTGCCTTATGGAATGCGAAAACCATTTTTCTGGTTCTATACCCTGGCACACCTCTCGGCTGGGGAGTCGTTCCCAATGACTCCTTCCTGGGACAGCCCATCTTCCGCAAGCGCAATCTCAACGCAGAAAACTTCACTTTTAAAATCGGAAATGTATGGGTTGCGAGCATTGCAACGAAATACGAAACCGATCGTTTTATCCGGGAAACCTTTCGCAATGTTCTGCCAGCCTACCTTAAAGACATCTTCCCTTATCGCTTGTTAATTTCCAATAGCGAAGTACAGATCACTGCAGCAGTGCAGGAAGCATTTCACGCTTATCAAGCCACGGCTGCCACATCGAATTTTGAGGATACCCTTCTAGCAGAACATGATCACGAACATTACTGGAAATCCAACGCCGCTTCACAGAACAAATGGATTGAGGAAATGGAACCACTGGTCAAAGCGGTCAGGTCAACAAGCCCTAGTGAAAGGAAACAACTGGTGCAGGAATTTCTTGAAATCCGTGATCAAAGACGACATGAAAATCAACTCGATGAAACACAGATTGCCTATGAAAGACGTCTGGAATGGCTGAACGGGGTGGCAAAATATGTTTCCCTGGAAATTTGGCGCCAAGCATCGCTCACCGCATCCTATCGACCAGTTCCCCAGTTGACAAACGACCCCGACTTTAAACAATACGAGACATTTCAGAGAACTTGGCTGCGAGAACTCAACCAGGCAAAATCAGAACAAAGCAGCATGAACGACACAAGATTCACCTACAGCGGGATGCTCCAAGCCGAGTTGCTCGATAGGTTATCCCCCGGGTGGCAATCTCTTATCTTTCAGCC
>DUEG01000137.1 GCA_011176615.1 Anaerolineae bacterium
AAACAGCCCCCATTTGTACTTCGTTTATATCGAAAGTTTCCATTATTGGCGTAGTCAGGGGACCAATTAGTAATTTGTCTGATTGGTGTAAAAGCATGAATAGGAAGAAAATAAAGACTATGAACCAGCGGTAGCGATTTTTTTGTATTTTCATGTGCGAACCCCGTGAAACCTGATGTTGTTTGAGTGGATTGATTGAGTTTAATATAGATAGGTTTTTTGGTCAATAAATTTCGATAGGTAAATTTTGACAAGTGGTTATAAGTTTTGCTATACTAAATAAAACACTGATCAGACCGACCAGTTATAGGATGCGTTGTAGATTTAGAAAGTGAGAAAGAAATAATGCGACCCATCGAGAGGGCAGAATTTTATCTACTAGAAAAAATCTTAAAAGGATTTTGTCCTCCCGGGAGCAATTTACTAGGGGAGAGAAAATTCGAAAGTATTGTCGGGGTTACAAGATCGAATCTTAGAAAGGCTTTACGGAGGATCGAAAAAGATGGGTGGGTTAAAATTCAACAAGGAAAACCAATAATAATTAACAACTATTGGCAAACGGGGGAAATAAATATTTTGAGTTCGATGGATCGTTTGGAAATTGATCTAACTATAAGAATTGTAGATGGCTTATTAGAGGCACGAGCAACAATTGCTCCTTTCTCATGAATTTGAAGGGAAAAGCGTCTAAGGATATTTGTGGGAATTTGGAATTAGTAACAAATGTATATGATGAAGAATTAGCGAAAAAAGTAACTATAGTTGCTATGAAGATAAACCAAAGGCTATGATTGAGAATTATGGGTGGTAGCAATTCATACAGGAGGAGAAGCCGGTGAAAAGATGGGATGGCTGGGGCGATGAAGAATTTGAATATAGGATAACGGAATCGGCAATTCGTTATTTGTCTGATATGATTGGAGATGGTATTCGTATAGTCATTACCCCTAAAAATTTAATAATCAATAAAATTTCATCCAACAAAAAAATTACCTTCCCCCAAGCTTCAACATCTAAAGAAGACAGGTTCCTTCATTCCAGGGGTCAAAGTTTACCTGATTGGATAGACATCAAGTTTAATAGAGTAAAAACAATCCCTGATGGTGTTATTTATCCAACAAATGAAGATGATGTCCATGAATTATTAAAATTGGCTTCATTGAAGAAGAAAGTTGTTTTAATTCCATTTGGAGGCGGAACTAGCGTTTTAGGTCATATTAATCCCTTGAAAGATAAAAGACCAATCCTATCTGTAGATATGAGCAAGATGAGAGATTTAATCGACTTAGATAAGGAAAGTCAATTAGCGAAATTTGAGGCGGGGGTTAAGGGACCTGATATTGAAGCACAACTGAGGGCTAATGGATATACGCTTGGGCATTATCCGCAATCATTTGAGTATTCAACCTTGGGTGGGTGGATTGCTACTCGCTCTGCTGGTCAAGAATCATTGAAATATGGAGGTATTGTGGACTTATTCAAGGGTGGTGTGATTGAGACACCAAAAGGAACGTTAATCTCTAAAAATTATCCAGCATCTGGCGCTGGAATTGATATAAGGGAATTGATCTTAGGGTCTGAAGGACGGTTAGGAATAATTACGAAAGCTGATGTAAAGATTTCGAAGATTCCTGAGCAAGAAGATTTCTACGGCGTATTTTTCCCGACTTGGAAATTAGGTTTTTCAGCAGTGAGACAAATAGTTCAAATGGGGTTACCATTATCAATGCTGAGGTATAGCACAAAGGAAGAAACAGAGATCACTTTGAAATTGGCTGGGCATTCGAAACTGATCGGGGCACTAGAGAGCATGTTGAGAATAAGGGGAATAGGTGACGAGAAATGTATGTTGATATTAGGTTTATCTGGATCCAGAAGGGAATTACGATTTGCAAAGAATGCTGCAAGGGATACAATCAAAAAAAATAAAGGTGTCTTTGCGGGGAAAGTATTTGGGGAACAATGGAGAAAAAGCAGGTTCAAAACACCATATCTTAGAAATACTCTGTGGGACCTTGGTTATGCAGTAGATACACTTGAGACTGCTACAACTTGGGTTAATATTCCTAAAATGATCAAAGAAATAGAAAGTTCATTGAAATCTACTGCTGAAACATTTAATGAGCGTATTCTTGTTTTTACTCATCTCTCTCATTTTTATCCGACAGGAGGTAGCATTTATACAACGGTCATATTTAGGATCGTTGATGATCCAGACGAATTATTAGATCGCTGGAAGCAATTAAAAACTGCTGCAAGCGAAGCAATCATTCGATTAGGAGGCACGATAAGTCATCAACATGGCGTTGGATTAGATCATAAGCAATTTTTAGAACAAGATAAGGGTGAATTAGGTGTTGATTTGATGTCATCAATTTTCAAAGAGATTGATCCATATGGAATCATGAATCCTGGTAAGTTAGTTTGAAGATTCACTAGAGGAAAACAGCATGTGGTTTTCAATGCGAAGAGGCGAAATCTGGGATTCATTAATTCATGAGTGGGATATATTGATTATAGGTGGCGGTATAACTGGCGCAGGTATTTTCCGCGAGGCTGTTCGCGCCGGTTATCACACATTACTTGTTGACAAGAAAGATTTTGCTTGGGGGACTTCAAGTAGATCAACTAAATTGGTACATGGAGGCTTACGATATTTAAAACAGGGGAAAGTCTCATTAACCAGAATGTCAATAAAAGAGAGGGACATATTGCTTGAGGAAGCTCCGGGATTAATTGACCCGCTTGGTTTTTTACTTACCGTATATGAAAGAGAACCTTCTGCAAGATGGATCTTTGAAGCCGGACTGACGATATATGAACTCTTAGCATTGCAATGGGGACATCAATATTATGATGCTAATGATTTTCGTTCTTTTGCGCCTTATATAAAAACGAATGGTTTGGAAGGGGGATTCAGATATGGAGACGCTAAAACCGATGACTCACGTTTGGTATTGAGAGTCATAAGAGAGGCGGTTAGAGATGGGGGCGTTGCCATTAACTATGTTAATGCAAAAGAATTGATAATCAAAGACAATCAGGTTAAAGGTTTAGTGCTTGCTGATGAGGTTGATAAAAAGAGCATTGCAATATTCCCAAAAATCATTGTCAATGCAACCGGTGCGTGGGCTGATCGTTTACGAGGGGAAATTAATATGTCTCCGAAATTACGCCCTTTAAGAGGCAGCCATCTAATTTTCCCTTCCTGGCGACTTCCCGTTGCCCAGGCAGTTAGTTTTCTACATCCATACGATGGTAGACCCGTCATGATTCTACCTTGGGAAGGAATCACTTTAGTTGGAACAACGGATGTTGATCATTACGAGGATTTGGATATTGAGCCTTCTATCAGCCAAGATGAAATAGCATACCTGATGGCTGCTGTCGAGTCGGTGTTTCCTTCTCTAAATATAACCATTAAAGATATTCTCTCAACTTTTAGTGGTGTTCGCCCTGTAATTGGAACTGGGAAAATTAATCCCTCTGAAGAATCCAGAGACCATATTGTGCTTGATGAGAATGGATTAATTACCGTTACAGGCGGAAAATTAACAACATTCAGACGAATAGCATTAGATACACTAAAAGTAATTGAAAAAAAGGTTCCTCCAAAGAACAAAATAAGCGATAATGTTTCCGTATTAAATCAAATAGAAAAATCAGTTCTTGATAATTATCCAGGATTGTCTGAAACGTGCAAAAGAAAACTTGTGGGGAGATACGGAGAAGAGGCACCATATATTATTGATGGTGGTCATATTGGGGAGAATCAATATGTACCTGGATCGAAAACGCTTTGGAGCGAGATAAGATGGGGGGCAAAATGTGAGGGAGTGATTCACCTTGATGATTTATTACTCAGGCGCGTACGTTTAGGACTTACCCTTGGTCGTGAAATTCAGCAGTATTATCCTAAGATAGAGGAAATTTGCCATGAGGAGCTCGGTTGGAATAAAACCAAGTGGGTTGAGGAGAAGAACAGGTATGAAGAACTGTGGTTGAAGCATTATTTTCTTCCCCCTGAAATATCTATGAAACATAACCACATAAAAGCAGAATCCATGGCACATTACAAAAAGAATATCAAAACATCCGATCGAGAAATATTGAATATTAGGTTAATCGGTTCAGCAACTTTGTTTATTCTTTTTTTGATTAGTACAATATTTTTTTGGATTTACCGCTTAAAAAGGCTAGAAAGCAAAGATCATATGTTTTAGAGCAACCAAATAGTAATCTATCTGGGGCGGCTGACGGGGATCGAACCCGCAACATTCGCATCCACAGTGCGACGCTCTGCCATTGAGCTACAGCCGCCATGTACTTATATATTTTATCACGATGATTTGTCAGGTTCAAGCATTTTTATAAGATAATTTATAACTGATTTGTAGCCAATAGTCTGTTGCTCTCCTGTATTTAGGATTTTGATCGTGACTGTATTATCTTTAATTTCATCTGGGCCAATTATTAAAACAATTTTGGCACCAATTCTATTTGCGTACTTTATTTGTTTACCTAATTTTATGGCTTGAGGATAAATATTGACGTTTAAACCACTTTTACGAAGATCATCCGCAATGCGAAAGGATTGTGCCATATGTTTATCGTCAAAAACTGTCACAAAAACAGGCGCAGGATTTACTCTCAAATCCTTAGTTAATTTTTGTAATTGATTTAATAATAAAGTAATTACAACATCTCCCATTGCGAAACCGGCACCTGGCAACGGATTTCCTCCAACATCAGCAAGGAGATTGTCATATCGACCACCACCCAAGATTGCTCTTTTGATACTTGGGTCTTTAGATTTTGCCTCATAAACAGTACCTGTATAATAATCTAATCCTCGTATAATTTTGGGGTCATAGTGAACATAATCCGATATGCCCATCACGTCGATTAAATCAAAGAATTGTTCTAGTTCTTCAGATTGATGCCAAAGTTCTTTATTTTCAAGAAGGTTGGTTAGGGAATTTATTTGATCAGTTGTTAAACCAAGTTCAATCCCGTATTCTAACCAGGCATCTTGTTTTAATTTCTCCTTACGATCAATCAATCGAAATACTTCCTTCTTGTTTTTCTTAATTCCAATTTTCCCCAATTGAACATCCATCAATCTGCGATTGTTAACATTGATTATGATCTCTTGAGAAGATAAGCCAATTAATCTAAAGAATGAAGTAATTACCGATACAATCTCCGCATCAGTAATGGGGGATGCCAATCCTATAAGGTCCAAATTCCATTGAAAGAATTCCCTAGTTCTCCCTTTCTGAGGGCGTTCATATCTCCAAAAGGGGCCATAAGACCACCAGCGAATCGGAAAAGTTAGTTGACCTTGTCTCTGGGCAACCATCCTTGCGAGTGTGGGGGTCAACTCTGGCCGTAAAGCAATGAGTTTTCCGCCACGATCTGGAAACACAAATGATTGTTCTTTAACAAGTTCTTCTCCTGACTTCGCTGCATACAAATCGATATACTCAAGGTAAGGGCCTTCGTACTCTTGATATCCAAATGACTCGGACACCTTTCTTACCGCATTGTATAACCAAGTACGGATAGCCATTTGCTCTGGATAAAAATCTCTAGTTCCTTTTACTGGCTGAATAATATTGTGTTTTCCCATAGTTAGCCTTTCTTAGGATTTGTTCTGTTAGACCAATAAGGACAATATGGACAGGTTTCTCCTTTAGGATAGTCTACCCCCTCGACATGTGGACATCCGACGGGTCCATCTGTCATTGCGACCTCTTTAGCGCCATGAATTTTTAGAAAAGCGCCAATTTCTTTTGCTACAACTGGATCCTCTATAATCTTATCACCGCTCCATGTTTTTGAGATTATGAGAATATCAGGATAATCAAAAACGCTAACTATTATTTTGGTAATTGTTTTATTATCGGGTCCGTAGTAAACAATTGTTCCAATTGGGTATTTATCTTTACTTTTTTTCATAATTGTTTTTTAGATGGCGAATTTTAGCATTTATCGCTATGATATGTCAACAAATGATTATAAATAATAATGTAGTTGCGGATATAATAATCAATGACCTGACACATTATTAGGAGGTTGTCATGCAATTACCAAAAATAATTGTTATCCTTATTTTAACTATATTAATCGGTTCGTGTGCTCCGATAGATGAGTTAACAAACCAACCATCTCAAACCGAATGGACAACAACAAACATAACAAACACTGTTGCAAACCTGCCCCCACAAGGAACAAGTACTGCTGTCAATGTTCCTGGGACAACCTCTTCTTTAGAGATCCCAACAAAATCAGTTCAAATTACTAATGATAACCTTCAGGAAACAAATACTTCAGGGCTATCAATAACTCCTACGTTGACCGTGCCTCCAACTATGGTTTTTACCCCTACGCCAACAAAGATAATTTACCCATATGCTAAGCAACTCGGTTCACCGGTTTTCCTTCAAAATTTTGCTTATCCAGATTTAGGGTGCAATTGGTTTGGTATTGCAGGGCAGGTATTTGGGGAAAATGGAGAAATACAAGAAAATATTGTTGTTGAGGTCGGAGGGGAAATTAATGGAAATAATATCGCTGGAATGTCACTAACTGGATTAGCTCCTATTTACGGGCCAGGAGGTTTTGAAATTGTGCTTGGTGACAAACCTGAGGCTTCTCAACAATCGGTCTGGATCCAGTTACATGATACTGATGGGGTGCAACTATCAAAGAAAATATATTTTAATACTTATGATAACTGTGACAAAAATTTAATATTGGTGAATTTTACTGATTTAAGATATATTAATATTCGGTCAATCTTTTTTCCAATAATTAATAAATGATTTTCCTACGTAACTGTAATTATAGACAACAAAATCGAATAGAGACGATCTTCTTAATGCGTATTATTTCACAATATAACAGTCAAGACTCATAGAGTTTATATTCTACAAAACCTCAAGGGTCTTAATTACTAAAACTATATGCAAGAGAACGATATGAAAACCATATAGTTTTAGTTGTTTTGATTATTTTGTACGGTTCGGAGTGGGGGAGGAACAAAAATAGGATATCTGAAAGAAAAGAAAAACTGTTTATTTATGGTAGCATTAGCAAAGTTTGTTTGGAAATTAAAAAATATGGAAAAAATCTTATCATTATTTAAATAATTGGTGGAATGGAAAATGCTTGATCATTTTGGAATGTTAGCGCCATTTTATGAAAAATTAATTAAACCCAGATTCCCTGAAGGCTTAATAAAACAACTGGACATACAACCTGGGGACAAGTTGTTGGATGTCGGTGGCGGAACGGGGAGAATTACACAATACTTCTCTGATATTACAGAAACAATCATGATTCTTGATGAGTCATGTGATATGTTGAAAGAAGCCAATAAAAAACCTCGGCTTCAACCATTATGCGCGAGTTCAGAAGAAATCCCAATTAAAGACAATTCGATAGAAAGATTAATTATGATTGATGCAATGCATCATGTAAAAAATCAGGATGCAACAGCGAAGGAAATGTGGAGAATACTTAAACCTAAAGGGCGATTAATTATCGAAGAGCCCGACATTCGTTTGAGAGGTATCAAATTATTGGCAATAGGAGAAAAACTATTAATGATGCGGAGTAGATTCCTGTCTTCTGAAAAGATAGAAATGCTATTTAATTATCCTAACGCGTCAATTCGTGAAATGCAAGATGGATATAACGTATGGATAATAGTAGAAAAGTCATGAGTTGCGTATAGGTTTCTTTTAGAAATTAATTTATTTTATTCGCAATAACCGATTGACCAAGAGAAATTCCACCATCATTTGTGGGGACATTTTTATGGAACATCACGTCAGAATTATCAGTTGATATTAAGTTCTTAATAGTATTCTCTAGCAAATACATATTTTGCCAAACCCCACCACTTACCACGACTTTACTAAGACCATATTTATGCTTTAATGTTTCCACTATGTCCACCACCAAAAAGCATAGAGCATTGTGGAATTTCGTAGATATTGTTGGAGGGGGGCATTTATTATTTAAATCATGAATAATGTCAATAAAAACTGGCGCTGGATCAAAGATGAGGACATCATTCTCTTCTGCGATTGCAAAATGATAAGTGTTATCATCGTTATTAATAGTAAGTGCTTCTAATTCTATAGCGGCTTGTCCCTCATAATTTGTAATATGCCTAATTCCTATTAGCGAAGATACAGCGTCGAACAATCTTCCAATGCTTGAGCATTGAATTGTGTTGATTTCCTTCTCCAATTGTTTTTTCAAAATATTAATAGGTGAACCAATCAATGATGGTTTCCCATTTCCATAAACCAGAGGGGGTAAATCGGAATTCCACTCTATTCCGGAGGAATACAAAAATGATAATGCTACTTTCCATGGCTCTTTAATTGCCGAATCTCCACCCGGAAGCGGAAAATATTTTAAATGTGCCACTCTTTTAAAATGATTGTACCCGCCAACAAAGAATTCTCCACCCCAAATAGCAGAATCTTCACCATAGCCCGTGCCATCAAACGCAACACCAATTACTGGCTCATCACTATGATAAAAATTATCAGCCATACACGATGCTATATGTGCATGGTGATGTTGGATTGCGGTTATAGGTAAGCCTTTGTCTAGCGACTTTTTAATTGCATAATTTGTCGAGAGATAATTGGGATGCATATCATGAGCAATGATCTGAGGATGTATATTAAAAATATTCTCGAAATAGTTTATTCCATCCTCAAAAGAAGATAGTGTTTCGAAGTTATTAAGGTCACCAATATGTTGGCTAAGATAAGCATTCGAATTCTTGGTTAGGCAGAAAGTATTCTTCAACTCCCCACCAACTGCGAGTATTTCATTTCCTTTAAATGGAAGCATAATTGGCAAAGGTGCATAACCACGTGATCTCCGTATTGGATATATAGTTCCCGATGGCTTAATCTTCTCGTTCGCGTGGAAACTAAGAACGCGAACAACGGAGTCGTCACAACGTATGTTAATGTCCCTGTTATGCAGCAAGAAAGCATCGGCGAGGTTGGAGAGTTTTTTAATTCCTATGTCGTTATCAATAATTATTGGATCATCGCTGACATTTCCGCTAGTCATTATCAAAGCCTCTGGAAAGCCAGACTCTTTTTCTAAAATTAAATAGTGCAGAGGGGTGTATGGAAGCATCAACCCAA
>DUEG01000138.1 GCA_011176615.1 Anaerolineae bacterium
GTCAAACAAAGATTGGATCGCTCTAGGTCTTCCAGTATCTCCGAAGAGTCCTCCCGATTGAGAAGAGCGTTGCATATTTCGTCGTTCATTTTTTCTAAAACGGAAGTTGCTAGCAGGAATTCTTGCCAATCTGATGGCAGGCGGCGAAAGACCTCTTCAGCCAGGTAGTCGTAAATGAAACGGTGAGCACCGCTAATTCCAGCGATGAATTGTTCTGTGCTTTCAATATCCTGTCGTTGAATGGATGAAAGTACAATTTGAAGAGCGGCAGCCCAGCCGTGGGTCTTTTCATCCAACAATTGAAGGCTTTTGTCTGAGATTTCGGTAGTTTGAATTCTAAACCAGGCTTCGATTTCTTGGGAAGTGAAACGTAAATCCTCTGAGCGTAATTCGGCTAGCATCCCACGGGCACGCAGATGAGCCAGTCTTAGGGGGGGAGTCACGCGCGAGGAGATGATGAATAATAAATCCGGGGGAGCATTTTCAAGCAGGTAATCCACCATTTGGTGAACTGCTAGATTAGTAATTAAATGATAATCATCGAGAACGAGTGCCCAATGGTTTCCGATAATCTCGAGAAGTTCATTTATTAAAACAATTAAAATATGCTGGTACCCGACCTGTTCTTCCTCTAGGTTTTCCAACAGGGCAAGGGTGGCAGATCCAAACGGCATGGATTTCTGTGTGTTGTCAACCTGAAGCGTTCGCCGAAATGTTTCAACTAAATAGCCTAGAAAAACCGAAGGGTCATTGTCCATCGCATCGAGTTGATACCAAGCGAAGTTGATTTCTTCCGAATTAGCAAAATCGGAGAGCAATGTCGTTTTTCCATAACCGGCTGGCGCGGAAACTAATATCATGCGTTTGGATGCATTATCATCCAGTTGTTTAAGGAGGCGGGGGCGCGTCAACCACCCCGGATTTTTCCGGGGAACCAAGAATTTTGTTTGCAGAAAAGCGGATTGTGGCATTATTTCTTTTGTACTTGCAAACGATTTGCCAATTTCTTGTCTATAATTATTAACAGTTATTGATAGGTTCTATTCTGATTATAAAGTATTGGGGTATGGTTCTCATGCGAAGTGGTTCTATTATAAGACTTTTTTTCGTTCTAGCCAGTTTGGCTTTCCTTGGTTTTTCTTGTGAGGCTTCAACGAGTACACCTTCTATAGCCAGGGTTCCAACCAATATCCCCGAAAGTGGTTCACGGGAATCAAGATCTGCTGATTCAGTTTCTCATCGATTGCTGCTCACTTACAATGACCTAATGAATGGCAATAGTTCTTCAAGTCCCATTGACAATCAAGCTTTGACTATGCCTGAAGACGCTTCTTTTCCAGAGCATATTTTTGAAGGTCGACTGGAACTACTCGGGGAAGCAGAGAGCGGCAATTTCTTGCCAATTGTTGATGTTTATGATTACTCTGATGATTATGAGCGTGCTCACATACCTGAATTTGATTATGAATTTGTGCAAGATGGTATCGATCTTATTCCCCTCCACCGTGGTCTCATCATTACCAATCATCCATACTGGAATTATATCCTTGGTCCTGGACGTGTCTGGCAGGAGGTTGGGGATTTAGGGTATTCGAGAGGGTCCTTTCCTTTTGCTTTGGTGGAGAAAAACGCGAATTGTACTCACAATGGGGTGATGACATTTCTTTTCAATGACTCAGAGGTTTCGCATGTTTATTATCAAATTACACAAGAGACTTGTCCTTACTTTAAGGGAAACTTCTGGGGAATACTAAAAGCGAGCTACATTGTAGAGAACATTCCTGGTGCATTTGCTGTGATGCAGAATTATTCCCAAGAAATCTCGAAGCGGATTACTGTCAAACCATTTTACGCATTGAAAGACGATTACCCAGAGGTTAATCTTAAGCCTTTCACCAGCGGTATTACAAAAAAGGAAATAACCGCTTATGGGGTAATATACAATGGTGTTCATTATCTTGGTGGGGGTGTAACACGCTTTGGTGAGTATCCTTACCTTGAGTCAATGCGGATGCCTTCTTACTCCCTGGCAAAATCCATTTTCGCAGGCGGTGTTCTTATGCGACTCGCGCAGAAGTATGGCGAGGATGTATCAGATTTGCTCATCGCTGATTATGTTCGGGAAGTAGCCAATGCGAGCGGGAATTGGAGGAATGTAACTTTTGGTAACGCCTTGGATATGGCGACTGGAAATTATGAATCAACGTTCTTTGAGCATGATGAACATAGCGATTTGATGGATAACTATTTCATTGCAGAAACTTACACAGGAAAGATGGATTTAGCCCTTCGGTGGGAGAACAAAGCACCTCCTGGGAGCATATGGGTATACCATACTTCCGACACTTTCATCCTCACCCAGGCTATGCAAGCATATTTACAAAAACGAGAAGGGAAAAACGTCGATATTTTTCATTTCTTTGTGGATGAGGTCTTGAAGCCCATTGGAGTTGGTCCTGGCGCTTATACCCTGTTGCGCACTAAAGAGAATGATTGGCATGGACATCCATTAGGGGGATATGGTTTGTTCCTAATACCGGATGATCTTGCCAAGATAACCACCTTTCTCAATGTATATAATGGATGCATTGGCGGGGAACAGATCCTTGACCCAGATTTACTGGCTGCTTCCATGCAACATAATCCTGGAGACCGAGGTCTAGATACCGACGGTTATGATTTCAAATACAACAATGGTTTCTGGGCGCATCAATTTACGACCAAAGACGGTTTCTTATGCGATTTCTGGGTGCCTTTCATGTCTGGTTATGGTGGTATTGTCGTAGTGATGTTACCAAATGGGGCAACGTTTTATTACTTCAGTGATAATAATGAATATGATTGGTATGATGCTGTGGCTGAAATCGAAACAAATCTCTCAAGCAATTGCGTTCCATAAAGTAAAAAATGGGAAAATTACTGAGTTTACATTTCCTTGCAAACTTTTTGCAAACTCTAAATTGTACAATGTATATATCCATATCCAACTCAACCCCGTATTTTGGAGAAAAAGAGATGAAGCATTACAAATGGTACTTTTTAATAATAGTTCTTATGGCGTTAAGTGTCCTTCTCAGCGCCTGTGGAAAAGCAGAAACACCGACAGCCGCGCCACCACCAACAAAGGAAGCACAGGTCGCAGCGCCAACAGAGGTAAGCGAAGCAGTCACTGAAACCGAAGCCCCAACCGAGGTCAGTGAAGTTGTAGAGACTGAGGCGCCTGTTGTTCCCCATGTTTTGAAAGTCGCTAATACTGCCAACATCACGACTTGGGATCCGGTCAAATCTTTCTCGACAGAGGCGGCTTACATGGCAAATATCTACGAGCAACTCTTGCGGATTAACCCGCCGGATTCTGCTGAACAATTTACGCCATTGTTAGCGGAGCGTTGGGAATCCAATGACGATGGTACAGAATGGACGTTTTATTTGCGCAAGGGCGTCAAATTTCACGACGGGGAGCCTATGAATGCGGATGCAGTCAAGGCTTCGCTCGAAGCTGCAGCGGATCACGCAGGAGCGTCCTTCATCTGGTGGGCGCTTGACCATGTTGAGGCTATAGATGATTACACGGTAAAAATCTATATGACCGCATCCTCGCCTGTTGACTTGATCGCCTCATCACTCTATGGCGCCTGGATTATCAGCCCGAAGGCATTGCAGGCTGCTACAGAAGATGAAAATTACTTTGAGGCTGGCGTAGATGGTGGAACAGGTCCATTTACGATCGAGTCATATATCCCCGACCAGGAAATCGTATTGACACGTTTTGATGATTACTGGGGTGGATGGCAGGATGGTCAATTTGACAAAGTGCTGATTAAAATTGTCCCCGAGGCAGTCACGCAGCAACAGATGCTCGAAGGTGGCGAGGTTGACCTGGTCACTCGCATTCCACAAGAGAATTATGATGATTTCCGCAATAAGCCGGATTATGATGTGATTGTCGAGCCATCTTTCTTCAACTATGTTGGCTTTTTCAATACCTTGCGAGCACCATTGGATAATACTAAAGTTCGTCAGGCGCTGTCCTATGCTATCCCCTATGATGATATCATTAAGATTGGGGCTTATGGGTTGGGTACACAGAGTCGTGGTCCCGTTCCCGCGGGTGTATGGCCTTGGTCGCCCGATGTAAAGCAATATACCTACGATCTTGATAAAGCACGTGAGCTCCTTGCTGAAGCCGGTTTTCCTGATGGCGGGTTCACCATCAAACTCACTTACGCCTCTGAAAACGCCACAGAAGAAGCCTTTGCTCCGCTTATCAAGGACTCCTTCGCCCAGATTGGTGTGGACGTAGAGATCGAACCGATGCTCTTCAGCCAGCAATGGGAATTATCCAAATCTGATCCACCCAACGCACAAGATATGTTCCTCTTGCTCTATTGGCCGACTTACAGCGATGCAGGATCTGATAACCTTTGGTCAATGTTCCATAGCAGCGAATACCCTTTCTTCAACCTTTCCTATTGGAACAATCCAGAGTTTGATGCATTGGTGGATGATGCGATTGGCTTGACGGTTACTGACCCGCAAACTTCCCAAGAAAAGTATGTCGAGGCAATGAACCTGCTCGTCGATGAGGCACCAGGCGTGTTCTTCCTCGACACACAGGCAATATTCATTGTTCCGAAATACATCCATGGTTTCAAATATAATCTAAACTATCCATTCGTACATCATTTCTACTACGAATTGACTTCTGAACAGTAGGATAGGACATTAATACTGAGACCAGGAGTAAGAAAAAGAATCCTACTCCTGGTCTCTACTTTTAGAAGAAACGTTGATTGTATAATGGGTGTGATTTGCTCAAAACGGATTTTTTTTACTTCACTCGTTTGTAGGTTGGGTATATTTGTATATACTGGAGAACAAAGTCAAGTTGTTGTGTTTACCATGTGTACAGAGATGGTACGTTTCTAAGACTTTTATCGCTCTCGTTATACAATCAATTTTTGAGTAAGCCATCATGCGAAAACTAGAATTCCTTATCCGCCGATTGTTGACATCATTTCTGGTATTGATTGGTGTTTCAATCATCACCTTCGCGTTAGCGCGTATTGTTCCGTCTAACCCCGCGGCGCTTTACATTGGTCCCCGCGCTCGTCCAGAAGATATTGAACGTGTGTCGCGAGAATTGGGGTTGGATAAACCCATTACTGTACAATATATTCGGTATATGAAAGATGTGTTGCACGGGGATTTGGGAAATTCGATTGCGACGAAGCGCCCTGTACGGCAGGAGATTTCAGGTCGTTTTCCCGCAACCCTTGAATTACTTTTTACCGCGATGCTGCTTGCGGTTGTAATTGGCGTGCCTTTAGGGGTCATCAGCGCCCAATGGCAGGGAAAATGGGTGGACGTGATAGTGCGTACTAGTTCGATTTTTGGCGTTTCCATGCCCGCTTTCTGGTTAGGTCTTTTGGTGCAAATTATCTTTTTCCGGAGCCTTGGATGGTTACCCCTATCTGGCAGGGTTGATTCGGATCTGCGATTTACAAACCCGATTGAGATCATTACAAACTTCTATCTCCTTGACACAATATTGACTCACAATTGGATTGCATTCAAGGATGTAGCCTTGCACTTGGTACTCCCCGCTTTTACCTTGGCTGCGTATCCCATTGGCTTAATCGCGCGGATGACACGTGCAGCGATGATCGAGGTCATGGGTCAAGATTATATTCGTTCTGCCCGCGCTTACGGTTTGCCAAACAGGTTGATTATATACGCGCTGGCGCTTAAAAATGCAATTGGTCCGACTCTTACGGTTATCGGATTGACCGTAGCGTATAGCCTTACAGGTGCGTTCTTTGTAGAGGTCATCTACAATTGGCCAGGATTGGGCTTATTCACCGTTCATTCCTTATTGAATATCGATTATCCCGCCATCATGGGTATTACCCTTTTTGGGGCAACGGGATATATTTTCATCAATTTGATCGTTGATATATTGCAAGCGTGGATTGATCCGCGCATTAGTTTGAATTGAGCTAACTTATGGCAATTGAATCCAAAACAATATCTCTTGAAGTCCCGGTTCATGGGGAGAGTCCCCTAAAGCAAATGCTGGGTATTATTGCCCGAGACCCTCTCTCATTGCTCAGCACAGTCATCATTATTTTATTTATTCTGATGGCGATTTTCGCTTATCAGATTGCCCCCTATCCAGAAGAAGGAGCGGGGAAGACACACGCAACGAATACCATGTTGGTTCCATCACAAGAGCACTGGTTAGGAACAGATAGGTTTGGGCGCGACGTACTCAGTCGTGTGATTGTGGGCTCTCGCTCGGCGTTGATAGTGCCGATAGGCGTAGTGGTGTTTGCTATATTAATCGGAGCGCCTTTGGGAGCAATAGCCGGATACAATGGCGGTTGGATTGATGAAGTGATCATGCGTGTTACCGATCTTTTCTTGGCTTTCCCATTTTTGCTTCTGGCGATGGCAATTACCGCGGCGCTTGGGCGGGGGCTAAACCATGCTGCTCTGGCAATGATCATCTCGTGGTGGCCTTGGTACACACGTCTAGTGCGTGGAGTCACAATCAGCTTAAAGCAGCGAGCTTTTGTCGAGGCTGCCCGCGCTGTAGGGGTACGTGATTCGGTGATTATCCTGCGTCATATACTTCCCAATATCATCTCCCCGATTCTCGTTCAGGCTACCGTTGATTTGGGGACTGTTATTCTGGCAATGGGGGGGTTAGCGTTCATCGGTTTAGGGACACAACCACCAAAACCCGATTGGGGTTTGATGATCAGCGATGGGCGTTCGTATATTTTGAAACAATGGTGGCTTTCCACCTTTCCTGGTCTTGCTATCTTTATCGTAGTGCTGGCTTTCAACCTGATAGGCGACACCTTGCGCGATATCTTCGACCCGAGGCAGTATCAATGACTATGCCGCTTCTTCAAGTCCAGCATCTGCATATGGAATTCAAAACCAGTCGGGGCACATTACGCGCTTTGAATGATGTCACGTTTGATGTGCAACCAGGAGAAATCTTTGGAATCGTGGGTGAAACTGGATGCGGCAAGACGGTGACCGGTCTTTCGATCTTAGGATTGCTGCCTCAATCCGCCACTATCACACAGGGGAGGATTTTATTCGATGGGAACGATCTCCTCAAGTACTCATCCAAAGAGATGCGAAAGGTGCGCGGCGCTCAAATTGCGATGATATTTCAAGACCCTACGACTTCGCTCAACCCGGTTTTTACGCTTGGTAAGCAGTTGAGCTGGGTGATACGGGAGCATTTTGGTATATCCGAGAAAGAAGCGCGGTTAAGGATATCCCAAATGTTTGAATCGGTCGGATTACCTGATGTGGAGCGGATTATGCGCTCGTATCCTCACCAATTATCGGGCGGTATGCAGCAACGAGTGATGATTGCTTTGGCATTGGCTTGTCAACCAAAACTACTGATTGCCGATGAGCCTACTACGTCTTTGGATGTGACAATCCAGGCGCAAATACTCGCCTTGCTCAAGGAACTTTGCAACCGTTTTGGAATTTCGATCATCTTGATTACCCATAACTTGGGCGTAATAGCGAAAACCTGTGATCGGTTGGCAGTACTTTATGCGGGGAGAGTGGTTGAAAGTGGGCCAACGAGAGATGTTTTCAAAAACCCACAGCACCCCTACACAAATGGCTTGATGCGTGCGATTCCCAAGCCCAGCAGGCATGGGGAGCGAATGGAGGTCATCCCAGGAACTGTTCCACTCAACTCGGGTGATGTCGTTGGGTGTGCATTTGCACCGCGTTGTAAATTCACAATGGAACGGTGCAGGCAGGAAACACCTACTTTGGAAGCGGTTGGATATGATCACTACGCTGCTTGCTTCTTGCGTGAGGAGAATCGTGTTGGATAATGAACTGCTTGTTCAGATTATGGGTTTAAAAAAACACTTCCGTTTACCTGGAGGCTGGCTTTCTGGAGATGCGCGCTATGTCTACGCTGTGGATGGTATTGACCTCGAGATCGTCAAGGGCGAAGTTTTTGGCTTGGTCGGGGAGTCAGGGTGCGGAAAAACGACACTGGGGCGGTTGATCCTGCGTTTGTTGGAGCCGACAGCGGGTCAAATTATCTTCAATGACTTGGATTTAACCACGCTGCGCAAGGAAGCTGTACGCCGGCTTCGTAAAGAAATGCAATTGGTTTTCCAAACGCCAGTCTCATCGCTAAGCCCGCGTTTCAAGGTTCATCAAATCGTTGCGGAACCTCTGTTCACACATCACA
The DNA here is from genome assembly GCA_011176615.1 of Anaerolineae bacterium. Lineage (GTDB taxonomy): Bacteria > Chloroflexota > Anaerolineae > Anaerolineales > UBA11858 > G519. The sequence continues at coordinate 8,249 of DUEG01000138.1, forward strand.
TGATACCCAAGAAAGACATTCCATCCTATGTGCTCTCTTTACTAGAACGAGTTGGGCTAGGCGCCCAATATCTCAACAGGTATCCGCACGAGATGTCCGGTGGACAATGCCAGCGAGTAGCCATCGCCCGTGCGCTTGCGCTCAATCCGCGGTTGATTGTGCTCGATGAACCTACCTCCGCACTGGATGTCTCTGTACAAGCTCAAATTATTAATTTACTAGAAGATTTACGTGAAGAGCACGGTTTGACATATTTATTCATTTCCCATGATTTGAATGTTGTGAACCATATTAGCGATCGGATTGGTGTGATGTATTTGGGAAAAATGGTGGAGATCGGCAACAGTGAGGATTTGTTTGCCAACCCGTTGCATCCTTACACACAAGCATTACTTGGCTCAATTCCTCTTCCAGACGTGGATGATGACCGTGAACTGGTCGTCTTGCAAGGGACTGTTCCCAGTCCCGTGAATCCACCCTCTGGATGTCGTTTCCATACCAGATGTCCTATTGCTCAGGATATCTGCCGACATGAAGACCCCCCTTTACAGGAATTTGAACCTGGACGGCGGGTGGCTTGTCATTTTGTTGGTGTTGAAAACTACCATAAACTTTCTACCTAGGAGTGTACAATGTCTCGATTGTTTGGTGTTGCTGGTGTGCAAATGTCTGTCGTACCTTGGGATCCTGATGCAACGGTTTCGAAAATGACGGACGCAATCTCCCAGATCAGCCTTAGTTTTCCATGGATTCAAATGATTCTTTTTCATGAATTAGTTATTCCAGGATTAGTACAATTTGTTTCTGTTGAGCCTCCTGATAAATGGAAGCAAATTGCGGAACCCATTCCAGGTCGATCTACCGAAAGGCTTTGTGAAATTGCACGCAGAACAAAAAAATGGGTGCTCCCGGGTTCGATGTATGAGAAAGACGGTGGAGAAATTTATAATACGGCTATTGTGATATCGCCGGAAGGGGAAATTGTTTCAAAATACAGAAAGGTTTTTCCTTGGTTACCGTATGAGTCAACTATAAAACCTGGAGAAGAATTTTGCGTCTTCGATGTGCCTGACGTAGGTCGTTTTGGCATTGCAATTTGTTACGATTTGTGGTTCCCAGAAGTAGCCCGCACGCTGGCTTGGATGGGAGCTGAGGTAATTTTGCAACCCACGATGACCCCAACTTCGGACCGCACCCTCGAACTAGTATTGATGCAAGCAAATGCTATCTTCAATCAGTGTTATGTGGTCAGCATTAATGGTGTGGGCCCTTATGGGGGTGGACGCTCGATTATTGTCGATCCGGATGGGCGCATCACGCAGCAGGCGGGTGACCACGAGACATTACTGACTGAAATACTTGACCTAAACCACGTTGCCAGAACCAGGGAATATGGGACGATTGGGTTGGGGCAAACCCTTAAACAATTGCGGGATTCCAAAATGGTTTTCCCGCTTTATCAAGATGGAATGCTGAAAGGTGGCAGTTTTAAGGAATTAGGGGAGCTGGCTTTTCACCGCGATTTGCATTCCATATTCAAGAAACATCACGAGTAGGAGGAAGGTCATGTCTACTATTCAAGAGCAACTCAAACATCTCTCTCCAGTTTGGACGCATCTTACTTATATTCGACCGGAGCATGCTGAAGGAATTTACCTGTACGATGCCAATGGAGACCGATATACTGATTTTACATCGGGAATTGGTGTAACGAGCACAGGTCATTGTCATCCCAAGGTAATCTCTGCTATTCAGGAGCAGGCGGAGAAGATGATCTTTGGTCAGATTAACATCGTTATTCCGCCGGTTACCGTGGCATTGGCTGATGCACTGGCAGAGATCACGCCTCCGGCAATTGACACCTTCTTTTTCTCGAATTCTGGGGCTGAGGCTGTGGAAGCGAGTATCAAATTAGCCCGCAGCGTTACAGGAAAGCGGAATATTATTGTTTTTCAAGGCAGTTTCCATGGACGTACTGCTCAGACAATGGCAATGACGACTTCGAAATATATTTATCGCCATCTTTATCAACCGCTACCCTCGGGAATATTCGTTTCCCCCTATCCTTACGCCTTTTATTATGGCTGGGACGAAGAGGAAACCACGGAGTTTTGTTTAAAACAATTGGACTTTCTCTTGCATGGGCAAACACCTCCGGACGAGACCGCCGCGGTTATCATCGAGCCTGTACTTGGGGAAGGCGGTTATGTACCTGCTCCAGAAGGATTTTTACAAGAATTGCGGGAGATTTGTACCAGGGAAGATATCCTCTTCATCGCTGACGAGGTGCAATCCGGCATGGGGCGCACAGGAAAGTTCTTTGCTTTTGAACATGCAGGGATTGAACCCGATATCATTGTGATGGCAAAGGGGCTTGGTAGCGGTTTGCCCATCTCTGGAATTGGTTCGCGCTGGGAGTTAATGGAAAAGTGGGAAACAGGTTCGCATGGAGGAACTTATGGCGGCGGCAGTCTGGTTGCCTCGGCTGCAGCCTTGGCTACCGTGAAAGTCTTGCGTGAGGAAGGACTTGTGGAAAATGCTTGGAAAATGGGTGAACGTTTGCTATCAGGATTACGGCGCATCCAGGCGAAATATCCAATCATTGGGGATGTGCGCGGGAGGGGCTTGATGATTGCCACGGAAATTTGCAGCGATGGCAAGCCGAGCAAACCGCTTACCAAAGCAATCCAGCAATCCTGTTTTTCTCGCAAGTTGCTCCTATTGACATGTGGTACTTATGAAAATGTGGTTCGTTGGATTCCCCCATTGGTGGTGAACGCCGAACAGATCGATGAGGCACTCTCTATTTTTGAAAAGGCACTATCTGAAGTTTAGGTATGTGCATCATGGTGAGTGTTTCTTGCGGAAATACAAACCAATAATAACGAGGTGAGGAATCAGGGGGCACATAAGAGGCAACATACGCACAGGAATATTTGTTTGGGTCTATTGGATGGAGATAGCCAATTGTCCCTGAGCGCATGCCAGGCAAATAGCCGGGGTGCAAAACATAGAACGAAGCCTCGGCATTGGTTGACTGCCCCGAAAAAACGCCATTGGAAATAGAAAAATTGGTAATGTGGAACAAATCACCATTAAAACACTGGGAAATATCGGTGAACGAATCCATATTCCATGGGTTACCCAGTTCCAGGGAAGTGAAATCGTTGCCCTCAGCAACCTCCAGAACA
>DUEG01000139.1 GCA_011176615.1 Anaerolineae bacterium
CTGAAGCAATCTCCCACATTGCTCCAATAAGTGCCATGATGCTTTGCACCTCATACAAGGGGATTGCTTCGCTCTGCTCGCAAGGACAGCGCAAGGGTAAAGATTTCTCACTTCGTTCGAAATGACAAAGATGAATGATGGGGTTGGCTCATGGTGCGTAGAGATAGATTTTCTTCTTGGGTGATTTGTGAGGATTTGGGAGATTATTCTTGTAGAGCAGTGACATGTCGCGGCTCCCAAAGCGGCGTCGTGCCGCCGCTTTCTAAAAGGGTACACTTTTGAAGTTTAGATGACAAAATTAAATTTTAACTTGACATTTGGTGATTAGTGTTGTATATTAAAGTAACTTTATTCAGTGAAGAAAGAAACTATATGGCAAAACCTCCTCTAGGTAACCGTACCCTGATTAGAGCGATAAACCGTTCCGCTGTCTTGAATATGATCAAGACACACGGGTCTATTGCGCGGACTGATATTGCTCAATTCACGGGTCTTAGTGCAGCAACCGTAACGGGAATTACAGCCGAGTTGATTGAGAGAGGATTGATCATCGAGAAAGAAGAGGGGGATTCAAGCGGCGGTCGCAGACCCATTCTCTTGGCAATCAATCCCAGTGGCGGTTATGTTATTGGGATTAAACTTATGGAACATCAAGTGATCGGTGCGCTAACAGACCTCGAAGCCACGATCATTGCCAAGCATATTGAAAAATTCCCCGATCACTCATTAGGGACAATTACGGATACATTAGTTGGTGTTATAGATAAACTCTTACTCGATATGGATATCGATAAGGCAAAATTATTTGGGGTGGGTATTGGGCTTGCAGGGATCATTGACGCAAAAAAAGGGAATCTTAGGTACTCACCGATTTTTGGCTTTCGGGATGTGCCACTTGGTAAGTTATTGAGAACGCGTTTGGAAGTCCCAGTTTTTATTGATAACGATGTGAACACCTTGACACTCACCGAACAACTATTTGGATCAGGTCAGGGCATTGACAATTTTATTACCATTACAATCGGGCGCGGTGTGGGGATGGGAATCGTTGTCAATGGTCAGTTATATCGGGGAGCGAACGGCGGTGCAGGAGAATTTGGTCACACGGTGATTGACCCTGAAGGTCCTCCTTGTGCGTGCGGAAAGCGGGGATGTTTAGAAACATATGTATCCGATCCAGCACTCTTGAAGATGGCTTTAAAAGCATTTTCGGATGGCGAGATGACAGAAGAAGTTAGGACGATCGAGGAATTGAATGCGCTTGCGCAAGTCGGAGATCATACCGCGCGTGCGATATTTAAACAAGCGGGAGAGAAATTGGGCATTGGAATTGCTAATTTGTTCAATATTTTTAGTCCTCAAGAAATCATCATCAGTGGCGAAGGTGTGCGCGCAGGAGAATTACTTTTTGAACCGATGCGTGCCTCGATCGAACAGCATGTCATGCCAGGCTTGGATGTTCAGGATGCTGTAATTCGGATTGATGTTTGGGATGATGATGTTTGGGCGCGTGGAGCAGCCAGTTTGGTTTTACAAGAGGTGTTTAATTCTCCTTTGAATATAGAGAAAACTGAAGATAATGTTATCGCGTTTTGAGAAGGATATTTTTTTGCCTAAAGATAGTTTACTCAATAAATAAAGTTGGATTGTAAAGGAGGTGTTATTTGCCAAATACTCCTGTTTATTGCATACAAAATTTTATTAAATAAAAGAAACTCGGAGGATTTGAAATGAAGAGACGTTTTAAATTAATGTTGTTTGTTGGGATTTTCATCGTTTTGGCGCTTGTCCTATCAGCGTGTAAGCCTACTACAACGGAAGCGCCTAGCGTTGAAACAGAAGCACCAGCCAAGACCGAAGAGGTTACTACAGCAGCGGAAGAACCAGTGACAGTCACATACTGGCACACGATGAGTGATCCAGAGACAGCGCAATTGGAGAAAGTTGTGGAGGCCTTTGAGGCAGAGAATCCTAATATCACGATAGAGACTACAAGATACGCTTATGATGATTTCAAGACTGCAATCCTGACTGGGTTAGCGGGAGGTTCAGCGCCAGACACAGCGCGCATGGACATTGCGTGGGTGCCTGAGTTTGCGAACGAGGGGGCGTTGATGCAGTTAGATGGTGTAATGCCGGGTTTTGAGGAGATCGCAGCGAAGACCTTTCCTGGGCCTCTGTCGACGAACAATTGGCAAGGGCATTACTACGGATTACCACAGAACACGAACACGCAAGTATTATTATGGAATAAAGCGGACTTTGAGGCAGCGGGGATAAGCGAACCGCCAGCGACGATGGAAGAATTTGCGGAGGATGCGTGTTTATTGACGAAAGGGGAGGAACAATACGGGTATGCGTTAGGTGGCACCTATTTCTGGGCGCCGGCGCCGATATTCTATGCAATGGGGGGTAAGGTAGTGGATGATGGGATCACGACGGCGGATGGATATATCAATGGGTCGGAGAGCGTAGCGGCGTTCAGCATGCTGAAGGATCTGTTTGACAAAGGCTGCATATCGCCGAACCTGCTTGGGGGTGGGATAGGGACAGCAGATGGGCATGCAACAGGGCTGTATGCGATGATCATAGATGGACCTTGGATGGTGGACATCTACAAGGGGAATTATCCTGACTTCGAAGTGAACTTTGCAATGATACCGACAGGCCCAGATGGGACGACGAGCTCAGTGGTAGGTGGCGAAGACGTGGTTATCTTTGGGGACACGGAGCAGTCAGAAGGAGCGATGAAGTGGGTGTCCTTCCTGATGAGCGAGAAATCGCAAAAGATGATGGCGGAGGTAGGGGTGATTCCGACATTATCAAATCTGATAGGTGATCCAAGTTTGCCGGCGTATTTTGATGTATTCTTGAAGCAGTTAGAGACTGCGCAGGCACGCGTACCGCATCCTGCATGGGGAGATATGGATGGAGCGATCAACAATGCTTTCCAGCGGATGTTACGCGGCGATCAGACTGTGCAGGAAGCCTTGGATCAGGCTGCTGCTGAGATCAACGCATTGATAAATCAATAACCTATTTCAATAGGTTACTGTCCTTTCTATAAGATGGAGTAGAATGTATGTTGGAGACACATTCTACTCCATAACCTACCGCAAACTAAAGAGACATCTGAACCTTTCATTGATACCGGAGATATAAATTCCATCGACGCTTTTATCTTTTATTCAACTCCTAAATCTTATGTCCACGATCTCAAAGCGTAATTTGACTCAAGCATTAACAGCATTTTTATTCCTGCTCCCAGGACTGGTTCTATTCATTACCTTTTTATTGGGGCCAATGATTTATTCTTTTCGGATCAGTTTTTATGATTGGAATATAGTCAAACCTGAAAATTCTGAATGGGTTGGGTTGGCAAACTATGCTCGTGCATTCAGTAACCCAATATTTCGACGAGCGGTGATTAACACATTGGCTTATGCGATTATAACAGTTCCGGGACAGATGATCATCGGATTGTACGTGGCAGTCTTACTCGATCAAAAGATACGTGGTCGAGCATTTTTCCGGGTAATCTATTACTTACCTGTAATCACATCTTGGGTGATTGTTAGCCTGCTCTTCGAATATATGTTCAGCGGACAAGCGGGTTTGGTGAATTATATATTACGGGACGTTTTTAATATAATACCTAAGAACATTCTCTGGTTAGCAGATCCGATCCTGGCTTTTGTGCCAATCGATTTGCTTGGGATTTGGAAAGGTGTTGGATGGACGGCAATTATCTTTTTAGCAGGACTACAAGCCATTCCTAAACATCTTTATGAAGCAGCAGAAGTTGATGGAGCCGATGGGATAGCGAAATTTCTACATATAACGATTCCTCTTCTCCGACCGACGACCGTTTTTCTGGTAGTTGTTCTAACAATCGGGGCGTTGAACGCATATATCTCCAATCTTTTGATTACAAACGGGGGCGATCCCTTAGACCTTACCCATTTTATTTTGACGCTAATGTATGAAGCAACGTTCAAACGTTTGGATTTTGGGTATGGTTCTGCAATTAGTTACATTCTTACAGTCTTTGTTTTTGTCATTAGTGTTGTCCAAATCAGGTTACTTCGCCAACAAGTGGAGATATAAGATGGGTCTCAAGAAGCAGCAATTCGTCTCGAAAGTTATCATTTACACTTTACTCATTATGGGTATTGGAATTGTCATCATCCCGTTTTGGTACATGGTTGTAACCTCCCTCAAACCGCAATCATTAATTTTCGAAATGCCTCCCCGCTTATGGCCGCAAGAAATTACTTTGAAGAATTACATTGCTGCGTTAGGTAAAGATTTGTTTGGTTTATATTTTTTAAACAGTTTGATTGTTGCAATTTCCACAACATTATCCACTATTCTTATTTCTTCCCTTCTCGCTTTTGCTTTTGCTCGTTTACGTTTTCCGGGACGGGAAACGATATTTTACCTGTTCTTGTTAGGCATGATGATTCCCCCAGTTATGCTCATCATCCCTCAATTCATCATCTCCAAGCAACTTGGACTACTGAATACCTATCTGGGGTTGGTGTTGGTTTATATCACAATGAACTTGTCCATGCAGACATTCTTATTGAGAGGGTTCTTTGAAGGCATTCCTCGCGATTTGGAAGAAGCAGCTTTGATTGATGGTGCCAGTCAATGGAAAATATTTTGGCGAATAGTGTTACCCCTTTCTCGTCCAGGTTTGGCAGTTGTGGCAATCTTTACATTTCTGTATGCCTGGGATGAATTTCCTTGGGCAAATGTTGCGATTACAGAAACAACACGAAGAACGCTTCCAATCGCTATCGCATTTTTCCAATCTGAACATCTTACTGAATGGGGACAGGTGTTCGCTGCGTCTATCGTCGCTCTGATACCAGTTGTGTTGGTTTTTGCTATATTTCAACGTTATTTCATTCGTGGAATTGCCACAACTGGTTTGAAGGGATGACCATGAAAATCGTGGACTTCTTTCCCACCAAGGGTACATTTAAGCCCGGTGAGATCGCTAATTTCCAGATTTGTATCAATAACCCTTCACGGGTCGCGATAAATGCTCGATTTTCATTTTATCATCTTACTGAACAGATTACTCAAATTAATCACTCCTTTTTTTCCAAGGAAGAGGAGGAAATATTTCTAGTCGATTGGAAAGTTCCAATGGATGTTCCGCGCGGCTATGCTGTGCAGGTGCAAATCATCGATGATAATGGGCGGGTATTGGATAAAGCGTCGACCGCTTTTGATGTCCTTACCGATTGGACTGAATTTCCTCGATATGGTTTTATGACGGATTTTAGACTAAATCGCGATGATATAGAGGAAGCGGTTAAAATCCTGACCCGTTTTCATATTAATGGACTTCAGTTCTATGATTGGCAATACAGGCACGACCAATTGGTTGCGCCCACCACTGATTATATTGATCCCCTCGGGCGCCAATTATCCCTGGCAACGGTAAAAAAATGTATCAAAACCGCTCATGAGTACGGAATGAAAGCGATGCCATACCTTGCTGTGTACGCGGCTTCTCTGGAATTCTGGCGGGAGCACCAGGATTGGGCGTTGTACGATGCTAATCAAAATCCGATGACTTTCTCGGATTTCCTGGGATTGATGGACCCAACCATGGGGAAACCTTGGATATTGAAACTCCGAAAAGAGTGTTCTCAGTTGCTTGAAGAACTCCCATTTGATGGGTTTCACATCGATCAATATGGAGATCCTAAAGAAGGTTTCAATAGTCAGGGTGATCCAGCGAACATCCCGGATGCCTTCGTAGGATTTATCCGCACCCTAAAAGAAGATCATCCCAAAGCAAGTATAACCTTCAATGCGGTTGGTAATTGGCCCATTGAAGCGCTTGCGCATTCAGCTCAAGACTTTGTGTATATCGAAGTCTGGAAGCCAAAGACGAATTACCTTGACCTTCCAGATATGATTTTGAATGCCCGTGTTTTATCTGGGAATAAACCGGTTGTGATGGCAGTTTATATCCCCGCTGAGAGAATCACGAATATCCGCCTGACCGATGCCTTAATTTTCTCCTCAGGTGGGTCACGCATTGAATTGGGTGAGAAGAAAGGATATTTGACCGATCCGTATTTCCCGAAATTTCAATTACTTTCTCCTGAACTTGCTCGGGCACTACGAAACATCTACGATTTTGCAGTACGTTATCAGGAATTGATTGGCCCATCTGCCGGACATGAATTATCATGTTCAGTTGACCTCCCGCAGGATGTGTGGGCAACAGTGCGTTCCAAAGGAAAGTGGATGACGGTAAGTATGGTCAATCTGAGCGGTATCGAGACGCCGAGATGGGATCAACCCCATCAAACCCCGACGCGCCTGACCGATTTTCGGGTACGGGTACAGTCGCCGGGAAAGATTTTGCGGGTGTGGTACGGAAGCCCTGACTGGGGGAATTTGGATCTTCAACCGATTTCCTGGAATGAAGATAACGGATTTGTGGTTGTGTCCGTTCCTTCGCTGGATTATTGGAGTTTGATTACCTTTGAATTGCAACAAGAGGAGGGGAATAAACGATGAGCGATCTTCTTGAGCGAAGTATTGAAATTATTCTAAACAATCAGCACCCTTCGGGAGCGTTTCCAGCAAGTCCGGTCTTCCCGAATTATCAGTATTGCTGGTTCCGTGACAGTGCTTTCATTGCTTTTGCTTTGGATTTGGCGGGAAAACATGAAAGTGCCTCCCGCTTTCATGATTGGGCTGCTCATACGGTCAACAAAAGAGCCGATATCATTAATCGAGCACTTGAGAAGACCCGAGATGGGATTATGCCTAGATCAGAAGATATACTCCATGCGCGCTATACGCTTAATAGCGAAGATGTGGAAGGAGTATGGCCAAATTTCCAATTGGATGGATATGGGACATGGCTATGGTCAGTGTCTGAACATCTTAAGATCACAAAGAAGGACCCATCGCCAACATGGCGCCAAGCGATGAAACTGATTGCAGAATATATCAGTGCCTTATGGCGCTATCCTTGTTACGATTGCTGGGAGGAATTTCCAGATCGGATCCATCCTTATACATTGGGGGCGATATACGCAGGGCTGAAAGCGGAAGCATCGATCTCGGGAAGCGAGGATGCGCATGAAGCAGACCTGATCAAGGAAGTTCTTTTTAACCAAGCCATTAAAGATGACCATTTTATCAAACATATCGGGTCGGATGATGTAGATGCAAGCCTGCTTGGCTTGGCTGTTCCGTATCATCTGGTCGAACCGGAGAAACCGGTGATGAGGAATACGGTAAGGTTCATCGAAAATACCCTGCGACATGGCGGGGGCGTTCATCGGTATAACAGCGATACGTACTACGGGGGCGGGGAATGGATCTTGTTGACGGCTTGGTTAGGCTGGTATTATGCGGTAATTGGTGAGCGGACGAAAGCAAAAAACTTGCAGGAGTGGATCAGTGCGCAGGCGGATTCGCAGGGCTATCTCGCGGAGCAAGTTCCGGCAACCTTGAACGATGAAAAGTATTATCCAATCTGGCGGAAACGTTGGGGGAAGATTGCCAAACCGTTGCTTTGGTCGCATGCGAATTACATCATCTTGACGCACGCAATTGAGGGCAATATCCCAAAGTAAAATCAATCTGGAGGGGATGCTGTATTCGTTGTAAATATGCATACGATGATTAAATTCACTTGACTTTTAATTCACAACCTTGCTGCCGGTAAGGATGTTACCCAAGATTACGAACTCCTCTCGA
>DUEG01000014.1 GCA_011176615.1 Anaerolineae bacterium
TCTAGGGTTTAACTCTAACAGCGAAGATCGCTTTGCATTTCTGATGAAATCCATCGAAACAATGATCACCGCTGGCTTGTTCCTTATCTTTGGCTCAATATTTGGGACGATCACATTTGGATTGTTCAATGCCCTTGGGATAGATTTACCGGAGATCATCAAACGTTTGATATTTGCCGGAGGATTTGGCTTGATCCCCGTACTTGCTGTTGCTACCGCATATAATTCCAATGTTTCCCCATCTAAACAAGATTTTGAACGTGGCATGAGTCGGTTTATCTTTACCTTGACGAGGCTATTGCTTCCTCTTACGCTGATTGTCTTGTTGGTTTATCTGTTTATCATCCCCTTTCGATTTATGGAGCCGTTCAAACAACGCGAAATCTTGATCGTTTATAATGTGATGCTTTTTGCGGTAATAGGTTTGCTTATTGGTGTAACTCCAATTCGGTTAGATGATCTTTCAATGAGAACTCGTAAAGCATTACGTATCGGGATTCTTTTTGTCGCTGGTCTTGCGAGTTTGATAAGCGTTTATGCTTTATCTGCAATTCTTTATCGAACAATCCAAGGTCAAATAACGATTAATCGCCTGGCAGTTATTGGCTGGAATAGTATCAATATCATTTTGTTAGGTCTATTACTATTTCGGGGGATTAAGTCTGGTAAAAGAGATTGGCATAAAGAATTACAGAAAGTGTTTAGTTTTGGTACGAATATGTATATATTATGGGGAATATTTCTTGTTATTTTCATTCCTTTGCTATTTCGCTAATTTAGAACTTAATCGGAAAGCGATAAGCAGGTTATCTTAGGGGGTTATTTTTGATTCAAACTATAACTATTCCATATGACGAGAATTAGGAAATAGAATGATAAATAGTTAAGCAATCGTCAAGGTTGTTTTAAAGCGATGACTTTAAAGACTTTTATCGGATGGCTTTTACCTTTAGCAAATAGCGGTTCGATTGGTTCAGCAATTATCTGGCTTCTTACTTGTTGATATGCTTCTGCACTAATCAGTATTTGGTTATCGATTGCTTTTTCTTGAATCCTTTTTGCTATGTTAATACTGTCTCCAATGGCTGTATAATCAAGGCGCTTTTCAGTTCCAATAAGCCCCAGAATTGCTTCTCCAGAGTGGATACCAATACCGTAAGAAAGGCGAGCCGGTGCAGACAATTCTTTGTGCAAGAGCCTAACTTTTCTTTGGATGTCAAGAGCTGATTTTATTGCTCTAAGCGTGTGGTCTTTCTGAGGAATTGGTGCGTTAAACCAGGCAATAACGGCATCTCCCTGGAATTTGTCGATGGTTCCACCATAATCTAAGATCGCTTCAGCAGCAATGGATAAATATCGATTTAATATGGAAACGAGTTTTTCGGGTATTAATCCCTCACTAAATTTCGTATATCCCCGAATATCTGCGAATAATGCGGTGATTAATTTTCGTTCTCCACCTAACCGAATTTTGTCTGGATCAAGTTGTCCGATCAAGGCTGGAGAGACCATGCGCTCGAATAATCGATATTGTGCCTCAAGTCGCCTGCGCTCAGTCATATCGTCCAATACAATAACTGTACCTTGTGATGTGCCACTTGCGTTAATTAATGGTGAAATGGAAAGTGATAGATGAACGTCTCCTCTTTCAGGAAACTTAGATTTGGTCTCAATGCCCGTTATTGGTTGATTTAATTGGTGGACATTATTAATCAATTCGTTTAAATTGTAGGATGAAAGCGAAATGCATTTTGTTATCTGTTTTCCTTGAATACTCTTTGGATTTACGTTTAGGATTGCCCCTGCGGCTTTATTACAAAAATTAATATTACCCATCTTGTCCGTTGTGATCACACCACTAGTGATAGAAGTAAAGACATCATTCATAAGATTCTTTAACGCTGTAACTTCTGTTAAAGTTTTCTTGGTGGTATTGAATAAGCGGGCATTTTCAATCGCAATTGCCGCTTGGTTAGCAAATGCTGCGAGAATGTCCCTGCCGGATTTAGTAAAAACTCCGGATTTAAGTCGGTTGTCAGCGTAGATTACGCCGGTGATCTTGCCTTTTACGACTAAAGGAACGCAGAGTATAGAGCGCAAATTGTGGGTTACGATAGAATCCCGTCTTCCAAAACGAGGGTCTTCCATAGCGTTGGTTGTCACAATTGGTTTGCTGGTTTCGATAACCTTGTTTACGATTGTTCTGCTAATAGCAAGGTCCGATTGTTCAATGGATTCTTGATCCCAATTCCGTGCCATACGGATTGATAAATTGCCTTTGTCATTTTTTAACATTAAGAAACAACGTTCTGCTCCTGTGAGCGCTATGATCGTGTCCATTACAATTCTCAGGACTTCGCTTATTTCAAGAGATGAGTTGATCACATGCCCAATGTCCGCTAAGGCGCGGAGGTCCTGATGTTCCATAGCATCTTTTTTGATGTCTAGTGACAGTTTTGCGAAATAATCGGAAAGTTGTAAGACCAAATATTGCGTTTTTTCATCCACATTTCTGTTGGGGATGGAAACCAGGTCCGTTAATTGATCAAGAATGTTCCTAATCAGATTTAGTTGTTGTCTAGAAGCCATCAATGGGTTAGACTGTGGGTCATCGAACATAAAAAACCTCGTGAATTTAATTGGGCAAGTGATTTCTTAGTTAAGGAAAAGTAAGCAAAAGGAGGAATGTATTTCGTTGGTTAAATTTGTTTTGTTATAACACAATTTTGTTAAAGTGATTCGTTTTAGACATTATCTCTGCCGAAATAAATTATCTCTATCAGGGTTATAGAAAAGCGAATCCCGGGAATTAAGACAAGAACACGCTGCGACTTTTTATGAAATTTGCTTTCTAAGTTGCTTGCGTTTAGATAAGGTTTATGAATTTTAATTGCGCCAAAAGTTTGAAATTACGTATATATATGGTAAAATGTTTTTCGTCTTCCAAAAATATTTAGCATTATTGCTTTTAGAAGAACTTGCTGTTCCTATGAAAACTGTAAACACCCAAGATAAGTCGTATCTTGGGTTGTTTCACGGAAATAAGGAGTGTGAATTTTGGACAATAATTGGCTTTATATAGGATTGTTCTTTCTTGTTGCACCGTTGATACCTGCTTTAGCGATACTGGCTCCGTTGTTTCTCGCACCCAAAAAACCAAACAAAATAAAAAGCCAGATTTATGAATGTGGCATTGAGACTTATGGGGAAACCTGGATTCAATTCAAGGTGCAGTATTATATTTTTGCACTTATATTTTTGGTCTTTGATATTGAAACAGTCTTTTTATACCCCTGGGCAGTGGCATACAATAGTTTGCCACTTTTTGCTGTATTTGAGGGTGTTTTGTTTATTATTATCCTTTTGGCTGGTCTGGTCTATGTATGGCGTAAAGGCGATCTGGAATGGGTATAAGATGCTGATAATAGTCTCGTTTTCAGAGTTATTTATTTAAACAGACATACCTTGATTGGGAGTTCTTTGAATGAGTGATCCGATTAATCTAATTGCAAACTGGTTACAGGGATTGTTACTTGGCTTGGGACTATCTGTTGGATTGACCAAGATTATCCTGTCTTTCGTTGGCGCGGTTGTTGTTGCGACGATTGGCATGCTCACGGTAATTTTCCTGATCTGGTTGGAGAGAAAAATTGCGGGGCGTATTCAAGATCGATTGGGACCTAATCGGGCTGGACCCTATGGTTTACTACAACCATTCGCTGATGTGATCAAAATATTAACAAAAGAATATACAACCCCTGATGGCGCGGACGTTGTAGTCTATAACATTGCTCCAATTATGGCTGTTGCGTCTGTATTATTGATTTGGGCTGTTATCCCATTTGCTTCAACAGTAGTAGGCACAAACCTGAATGTTGGTGTTTTATATATTATGGCTGTTGGAGCCTTTGGTTTACTCTCTATACTCATGGCGGGTTTGTCTTCAAATAATAAATTTGCACTTTTGGGTGCATTCAGATCGGTTGCGCAATTGATCTCGTATGAAATACCAATGGTTGTATCGCTTTTGATGCCCGTAATTTTCGCAAGATCTATGGGTTTAGTAGATATCGTGGAAGCGCAAATGCCTTGGTTTATCATCTTATCTCCCTTGGCTGCTTTAATCTTTATAATAGCCTCAATGGCGGAAGTCAACAGGGCGCCTTTTGATCTTATGGAAGCCGAGTCCGAAATTGTTGCTGGTTTTCACATAGAATATTCAGGAATGAAATTTGGAATGTTTTATGTTGGAGAATTTTTGCATGTATTTACTGTCGGCGCATTAGTGGCTACACTGTTCTTGGGGGGTTGGCGTGGGCCATGGGCGGAACAATATCCAATTCTAGGGTTAATATATTTTTATATAAAGACATTTGTTGGATATTTTATAGTGGCTTGGGTAAGGTTGACAGTGCCAAGGATTAGGATTGATCAGATGTTGGATTTCAATTGGAAATTTTTAACACCCTTATCTTTGGTTTTATTAATAATTACCGCTGTTCTTGATAGGGTTTTGGTATTGGTGAATAGCGAGCGATGGGTTTACAGTTTAGTCATGTTCCTTGCAAATATTCTCATAATTTGGGCTACCGTTGAAGTATTGAAAAAAACTACATCAAAACCAAAGCGCAAAGAGTTTCCAATGCGCCCTGTAGCAATGGCACCAGAAACATCAACATCAACTGAACCCTCTTCATAGATTTAATTCGTTGCTTGGAGTGGATTAATGACCGGAATGGATAGTTTGTTCTTAATTTTTGCTGTGATTACGCTGATTTCTGCTTTTTTGGTGGTAACCACGAAGAACTTATTTCATGCTGCCTTATGGCTGATCATGACATTGTTTGGAGTTGCAGCAATCTATGTGTTACTAAATGCTTTTTACTTGGCGGTAATACAAGTAATTGTTTATATTGGTGCAATTGCGATTTTGATGATCTTCGCGATTATGCTTACCCAAAGAGTTATGAATCCTTCTGGGAGGATATTTAATAAGAATTGGATAATCGCTGCTCTTTTAGGGGCTTTTATGTTTATTGGTCTGGTTATCATAAGTATGCAAACTGGTGCGAGCAAGACAACTTTGCCTCAGATCAGTGGTCAACTGGACACAGTATCTGAACTCGGTCAAGCACTGGTTTCTCCGAATGCTTATGTGATCCCGTTCGAGGTAGCGTCCGTGTTGCTTCTCGCAGCACTTATAGGCGCTATCTTTGTCTCACGAAAGAGATGAATTGGAGGAAAAAGTGATAACACTCAATTGGGTCCTAATTTTCTCAGCCGCCCTTTTTTCCATTGGGCTATTCGGTGTTCTCGCGCGGCGGAATGCGGTTGCTATATTAATGGGCATAGAACTTATGCTGAATGCAGTTAATGTTAATTTAGTTGGGTTCTGGCGTTTTTCAAATCCTGCGGTAATCACCGGTCAAGCGTTTGCTGTGATCGTCTTCGCGGTGGCTGCTGCAGAAGTCGCTGTTGGATTAGCACTTGTTATTTCGATATATCGTCGTCGAAAGACAATTGCGGCTGACGATATTGACCTTATGAAATGGTAACGGAGAAGTTATGGGAATAAAGACGTTGATCTGGCTTTTACCCCTTCCGCCATTATTGGCATTTTTTATCATTGTCCTCTTCACAAATCGTAAAAAGGCTTTAAGTCATACGATTTCAGTTGGTGCTGCTTTTCTATCATGGCTTGGAAGTATGGTGGTTTTTTTCTTCGCTGTTCAGAAAGGTGCTCATCAGTTGGGAGAACATCCATTTGCATCTTCTATTAATTGGCTGCCTTTGGCGGATAAATGGTTAAAAATCGGTGTAATGGTAGATCCGTTAACGGCTGTCGGACTGTTCTTTGTGGCATGGACAGTTTTTATGATCTTTATTTACAGCATCGGATATCAAAATTACGGACAACCAAAGGGCGATCACGATCAAAAAGGGTTGCCCCCACACGGTGCTACTGTCATTGACGAGCAAGGACACAAACACAAAGTCCCTTCCATTGAACCTATGTATTCCCGCTTTTTTGCATTTATTGGGCTGTTCGCTTTCGGGATGTATACACTGATTATTTCCGATAATATGCTGACGCTTTTCGTTGGATGGGAGATTATGGGGTTGTGTTCATACTTACTAATTGGTTTTTGGTATGCGAAACCCTCCGCGCGGGCTGCGATGATCAAAGCGTTCATCACCACACGTGTGGGCGATGTGTTCATGCTATTAGGAATTGGTGCTCTTTATGCCTTTACAAAGACATTGAACTTCAGAGAGATATTCTTTAATGAAGAATTGCTTCATAAAATGGCGACTACGCCTTCTGGCTTCTTTGGGCTCTCAGTTGCTGGGTTGATTGGTATCTTGTTATTTATTGGTACCGTAGGTAAATCCGCTCAATTCCCATTGCACGTATGGCTACCAGACGCGATGGAAGGTCCAACGCCGGTTTCAGCGATGATCCATGCTGCAACCATGGTTTCTGCGGGCGTTTATATGGTCATTCGAATGTTCCCTTTGCTATCCGCAGGAGCACAGCATGGAGAGTTAACTTCGCCAATGATGGCAATGGCATTCATTGGCGCGTTCACTGCATTATTTGCTGCATCCATCGCCCTAGCGCAGAATGATATTAAGAGGGTTCTCGCGTTTTCCACAATATCACAATTGGGTTATATGATCGCTGCACTGGGAATTGGCGCCTATGTGGCTGCTATCTTCCATTTATTAACGCATGCGTTTTTCAAGGCTTTGCTCTTTTTAGGTTCTGGGTCGGTCATTCATGGCATGGAACATGGTATCTATCATGTTGATGAGGATATAGACCCACAAAATATGTTCAATATGGGTGGTTTAAGGAAGAAAATGCCGATTACATTCTGGACCTTTTTAGCGGGTGGTCTGGCACTTTCCGGATTTCCAATTATCACAGCAGGTTTTTGGTCAAAAGATGAGATTTTAGCAGATGCATTCTCGAACGGTCACTGGATGGTATTTGGAACGCTAGCCTTTGCTGCTCTACTTACAGCGTTTTATACAATGCGTCAAATCACTCTGACATTTTTAGGAAAACCAAAAACTAGAGCAGCAGGACATGCACAAGAAACACATTGGACGATGACTCTTCCATTAGTTGTCTTAGCGATCTTTGCGATTGGGTTCGGTTGGGTGGGTATCCCTGAACAATTCCCATTAATTGGGGGATTGATACCCAATTGGCTCCATGATTTCGTGATAACCACACTCCCGCACCATTTGGGTGAGGTTGGGTTTAACTGGGCTCCCTTACTAACATCCTTGGTAGTAGCCTTAGGTGGCTTGTTCTTGGGCTGGTATGTTTATAAGGATGTGCCTGCTGGCGCGGAAGACCCCTTAAAGAAGCCGATGGGATTTGTTTATAAAGTACTTCAGAACAAGTATTACTTCGATGAACTTTATGACATTATTTTTATAAAACCAGCCATTTGGTTCTCAGAGACGGTCTCTTATTTATGGATGGATAGAAAAATTATTGATGGCATCTTGCATTTTATAGCGAGAATTGCTTTCCAATTAGGCACTATCTTTCGGGATTGGTTTGACGTTCCAGTGGTTAATGGATTTGGGGATTTTGTAGGTGAAAGTACGAAAAAGATCGGGAAATCCCTGCGAGTGGTTCAAACTGGACGAGTGCAGCAATATATGTTGATTGCCCTTGTAATCACGGTTGCAACACTTTTCTACTATCTATTTTCAGTTTTCACACCGTAAAAACCGGAATATTTATCGAGGACTGTGTGGAGCGATTTATGAGTTTTCTTGATAACAATTTACTGACATTGATTTTGTTTTTTCCAGTGGCATCTTCATTGGTCTTACTTTTTCTTCCCGGCAAAGAGAAAAAGTTAATTCGCTGGGTTGCCTTGTTGGCGAGCCTAGTTCCTCTTATTTTGTCTATTATTTTATGGCTGAACTTTAAAACGGGAATAAAAGGATTTCAATTCGAGGAACATTATGTCTGGTATAGCGCGATTAACTCGTCTTACCATCTTGGGATTGACGGGATTTCGCTTACGATGGTGTTATTGACTACGTTGCTTATACCAATTGCAATCTTGGCATCCTTCAACATTGAGGAAAATGTCAAGGCTTATATGGTTCTGTTCCTACTATTGGAGACCGGATTGCTTGGTGTTTTCGTTTCCTTAGATTTACTTCTTTTCTTCGTTTTTTGGGAAATAGGTCTTGTCCCCATGTATTTCCTGATCAATCAATGGGGTTCAGAGAAAGGTGAACGTGAATTATGGGGTGGCATTAAGGTCAAGGCTAGAACTTATGCATCGTTTAAGTTCCTGATATACACCATGACGGGATCTTTGGGGCTTTTGCTTGCTATCCAGATGATTGGTGTTGTTTCTGGCACTTTTGATTTACCGACGTTATTTGCAAGTTGGACGACATTGAACCAAAGTTTATTTGGTTTACCAATCGAAACTGTGAAAACAATCGCTTTTTGGGCATTTACAATCGCTTTTGCATTGAAAGTTCCTGTTTGGCCTTTTCATACGTGGCTTCCTGATGCCCACACAGAGGCGCCTACTGCAGGATCAATGATTTTGGCAGGTGTTCTGCTAAAACTTGGGGCATATGGATTTTTGCGGCTTGTTCTCCCACTATATCCGGTAGAATCCAAGCATTATGCAGGTGCGTTGGCTTTTCTTGCAACAATGTCCATCATCTTTGGGGCGTTTAGCGCTTTCGGACAGCGCGATTTCAAACGTCTCGTTGCATATTCTTCAGTGAACCACATGGGATTTGTCGTTTTAGGTATCGCAGCCGCGGCGCGGGTACAAGGGACTGAGAATGCTGTAATTGCTCTTAATGGTGCAGTATTACAAATGTTCAATCATGGTATATCTGCAGCAGGGATGTTCTTTTTGGTCGGTGTGATTTATTCCAGGACTCATACACGGAACCTGGATGATTATGGCGGTTTGTTTACCTTGGTTCCTGTTTATGGTGGCATATTAATCTTTACGTCTATGGGCGCCCTTGGATTACCTGGTTTGAATGGGTTTGTTTCCGAGTTTCTGGTTGTCAGAGGATCCTGGCCAATCTTCTCGGTTTATACAGCCTTTGCAATGGTTGGTTTGTTATTTACAGGTGCGTATGTTCTCAAAGGAATTAAACAAGTCCTGCATGGTCCTTTAAATGAAAAATGGATTGGACATTTATCTGAAATAAGTGCACGGGAGGTAATCGTTATTGCACCTTTGATGGTGATCATGCTGTGGATTGGTGTTTGGCCGGCATGGATTTTAAATGTTATCAATCGTGCTGTAGAGGTGTTATTCTAGGCAAATCGTTAAGGTAAAAATTCACAAGACCTTGACGAGTATGAGGTGAAATATGCAGTTTCCTGTCATCAGTGTTATCGTTTTTACACCAATAATTACTTCATTATTACTTTTAATAATGCCTGGAAATCGAAAAACAGAAATCCGCGTTACATCATTAGGAGCTGCAGCGCTGGATTTGTCTTTATCAATTTGGCTATATTTTTCCTATAATGTGTCTGCCGGTGGGTATCAATTTGTCGAACAGTATAACTGGCTACCTCAATTTGGAATATCCTATCATGTAGGCGTGGATGGACTGAACACCCCCTTGGTCTTACTCACGGGTGTGGTTATGTTTACGGGTGTCCTGATTTCCTGGGGTGTAGACGATAGACCCCGAGAATTTTTTGCATTTCTGTTTATTTTGGCAACAGGTGTATTTGGCGTTTTTGTATCCTTAGATTTGTTCATGCTTTTCTTTTTCTATGAAATCGCTGTCTTTCCAATGTATCTGTTGATTTCGACTTGGGGTTGGAAAGTAACGCGTGAATACGCTGCAATGAAATTGACTTTGTACCTTTTCATAGGCTCCGTTGTTGCTTTAATTGGCGCATTAGCAATGTATTTCAATTCTGGCTTGGGTTCATTTGACTTAATAACGCTGGAAACAGCCAACTTTTCCGTGGGATTTCAGCGGTTTTGGTTTCCGTTTGTTTTTATTGGATTCGCAGTGCTTGGTGGTCTTTTCCCTTTCCACAACTGGAGCCCTGACGGTCATGTGGCTGCACCAACAGCAGTGTCCATGTTTCACGCAGGTGTTTTGATGAAACTAGGCGCCTTTGCATCCTTGAGGATTGGTATCATGCTCCTGCCCGAGGGCGCAAAATTCTGGATGCCTACTATCATCTTGCTTACACTGGTGAATGTGGTCTATGGTGCTTTTATTGCAAGCGTTCAGACAGATTTTAAATATGTTGTCGGGTTCTCTTCGGTTTCCCATATGGGACTTGTGGCAATGGGATTTGCTACTTTGAATAGAGAAGGATTGATTGGATCGGGTGTCCAGATGTTCTCGCATGGTGTGATGACAGCACTTTTCTTTGCTGTTGTAGGAATGATCTACGATAGGGCGCATACCCGACAAATCCCTGAATTAGGAGGATTTGCCAAGAAAATGCCACTTGTAGCGGTAGCATTTATTGTTGGCGGTTTAGTATCGATGGGTATGCCAGGCTTTTCGGGATTTGTTGCGGAGTTCCCCATTTTTATGGGTGTCTGGGAATTTAAACCATGGATTGCGATTGTAGGAGCCATTTCGATTGTGATAACGGCATCCTATATTATTCGAATTATTAGCAGCGTTTTCTTTGGGAAAATGCCAGAATCTTATGCTGACCATATCACCGATGTGAAAGTATTGGATAAAGTGGCTCTGATATTTCTTTCTGTGCTTTTAATTGTTATAGGCGTTTTTCCTTCAATTATGGTGCCAATGGTTGAATCGGGTGTTGAAAACATCTTGCGCCTATTAGGAGGTGCATAAGTGTTCGGAAGCATTAATACATCTATGATCTTAGCAATCTTGCCTGAGATAATGCTGTTTATCCTAGCGGGTTTTGTATTTGTTTTCGACTTGGTGTGGGACGATAGCCAGCGCAGAAATCTAGGTTGGATATCAGCAGGTGGTTTTTCTCTCATTATCATGATTAGTTTGATGCTTGGTACACCGGGTAGTGATAGTGGATTGGTCTGGGGCGGCATGCTCCGCCATGATTGGCTAGGCTTTGCATTCAAGATGTTGTTCTTATTCGGGGCAACAATAACTGCATTGTTTGCTATGGATGTGGAAGATTTGGGCAAGAAAGGCGAATTTTATTTGCTTTTGATATTCTCCACATTAGGGATGACATTGATGGCGTCTTCAAGCAATTTAATTATGCTGTATCTATCTATCGAAGCGACATCACTGCCTCTTTATATTCTTGCGGGCTTTTTCAAAGACGATGATAAATCAACAGAAGCGGGATTTAAATATTTTCTGTTTGGAGCGATGGCTTCAGCCATTATGCTTTATGGGTTCAGCCTATTATACGGATTTAGCGGTACGACAGATTTAGATGCCATTGCTGGTGTGATAAAAGCAGGAGGCATGAATCCAGTTCTTCTTGTTGGTACTCTTTTAATGATATTAGTGGGTTTTGGTTTCAAGATATCAGCAGTACCATTCCACTTTTGGGCTCCAGATGTGTATGAGGGCGCTCCAACAGTTGTTGCAGGATTTTTATCCACCGCTTCAAAAGCTGCAGGCTTTACCGTCCTTATCCGAGTGCTTTTGACATCATATGCGCCAGCGAGCGATACTTGGATGATGGTTTTAGCAATTATTTCTACACTCACAATGACATTGGGAAATACACTCGCACTTGCTCAAAAGAATATCAAACGCTTGTTAGCATATTCATCCATCGCACACGCTGGTTATATACTGATTGGCGTTGTTGCTATCTCGGAACTGGGTATAACTGGTTCTATATTTTATATAATTGTCTATTTGATCACGAATCTCGCAGCCTTCGGGATTGTATCTGTAGTCGGGCGAATTACGGGATCGGATGAGATTAGCGCTTATGATGGGTTAAGCCGTCGATCTCCTTGGTTGGGGTTAGCGATGCTTGTTGTGTTCTTATCACTTGCGGGAATGCCTCCGTTTGGAGGATTTATTGTTAAAGTTCTTGTGCTTGCATCTGCTGTAAAGGCGAAACTGTTTTGGCTGGCGTTTGTGGGTATTCTAAATTCAATTATTGGTTTGTACTACTATCTGATTGTGTTGAAACATGTATATTTGTATCGGTCAGAGAATGAGCAAGTAGAAATTCCTGTAACAAGACCATATGCAATTGGGTTAATTGTATTAACGATTGGGATTATCTTACTTGGTGTAGTCATTTCTCCATGGTTTAATGTCTCGACAATAGCGGCAAAAGTTCTATTTTGAAACTGAGGATTATTGTGGATATTGATTTTGACTTTGATGCCCTGATTTTATTGACGAGTGACAATACTGTATGATAAAATGCTCCAACCATGAGCCAGGAAAGACCTGAAAACGATCGGAAAAAACAAACGCTGAATTTAACAATTGCAGCAGTCGTTAGTCAGGTAGGCTGTATAACGCTCATTATAATAATTGCAATGCTTATTGGTGGTCTCTGGTTAGATACTCAGTTTGCTACAAAACCATTATTTACTATTTTGTTAATGGTTATAAGTGTACCGATTACGCTTGTACTTATGGTTTTTGTAGTCCGAAAAGCAACTCAAAAAATGGATTTACCTAATCCAAAAAAAGTGGAAATGGACGACAATCCTGCGCAGGAGGACAAGACCCGTGGAACAGGAGCAAACTAAGAAAAAATGGCGATGGGGCGTCAATCGATGGATTGTTCTGCTCTTAATCATTTCGAGTGTTTTCGCCGCTAAGTTATATAAACCTGTATTGCCGCATATTCAATTGCCGGCTGAAGTAGTTGGTCATATTGGCGGTTTCGGTGTTACGAACACAATGATCGCAATGATAATTACAGATATTTTTATTCTATTAATGGCTTTCTTGGTTAGGGGCGCAACAAAAACAGGGAGCCTGATTCCAACGGGATTTTCCGGCGCGCTGGAGGCGTTTTTAGAAGCGCTCTATGGCTTAACCGAATCTACTGCTGGTAAATGGACGAAACAGATTTTCCCTTGGTTTGCATCGATAACACTTTTTGTATTAATCGCCAACTGGATGGAATTAATTCCTGGCACGGATAGCATTGGATTAATTGAACATGCTCATGGCGAAGGACACGCGATACAGAATATTGCGGGATTTGCTGCAACCTTGTTGCCAGAAAAGGGGGATTATGCATTAACCTCTTTTGTTCGTGTTTTATCAACAGACTTGAATTTTACGGTTGGGCTTGCCCTAATTTCTATGTTTATGGTTCAAGTGATGGGTTTGAAAGCGTTAGGCATTGGGTATTTATCGAAATTCTTTTACGTCAAGACAATATTTTCCAAGCCTATCTTTGGCGTTATTGATTTCGCGGTTGGAATATTGGAAATCGTTTCTGAGTTTTCAAAAATTCTCTCTTTCTCTTTCCGATTGTTTGGAAATATTTTTGCTGGATCGGTATTGTTGTTTGTGATTGGAACACTTATACCGGTTTTCGCTCAATCAATTTTCTTGATGTTGGAATTCTTTATTGGATTGATTCAAGCGCTGATTTTTGGTTTGTTAACCATGGTATTCATGTCTCAGGCAGTCCATGGGCATGGCGATACTGAAGAAGAACACAAAAACTGATTTAATCATAGGTTATGATCTTCGGGTGGATTTTCCGCCCGGGTAAAAAATATTCGAGGCGGTTCCCCCGCACAGATTGAACATAGTAGGAGGCTAAATTACAAATGGAAGTTGCAGCAGCAAAACTTATCGGAGCGGGTCTGGCAATGATTGGCGCCATTGGTGCAGGCGCAGGTATCGGAATAGTAACTAGTGGTGCCGTCCAAGCGATGGGACGGAATCCAGACGTAACTGGTACTATTCAAACAAATATGATTTTGGGGATTGCTTTCGCTGAAGCGGTGGCAATTTACTGTTTGGTCGTTGCACTCTTGATTTTGTTTGTTTTCTAAATCGAATTTTGCCATTCTTGTGTATTAAAAGCCTGTGAATTTGGTAGGCTTGTAGGAGGTTTCTCTTGGAAAAACTGGGTCTGAATTTAGGATATTTGTTAGTTCAAATATTGAACTTCTTGATAATTTTTGTCGTACTAAGGGTATGGGTATACAAACCGGTATTAGGCTTGCTTGAAAAGAGGAAAGCAGCCATTGCACAGGGACTTGAAGATGCTCGTGTAGCCGCAGAAGCGAGGGCAAATGCTGAAGAAGAAGCAAAAAAGATCCTTGCTGATGCCCAAGCAAAAGCCAATGAAACGGTTCGAGAATCTACTGAACGTGCTGACAAAATCAGAGAAGAAATTAAAAATGAGGCTGAAGCGGAAGCGATCAAAATTCGTGAAAGCGCTTTACAAGACGCGCATCACGAACGGGATCGCATATTGACTGATATCCGTGGACAGATTGCTGCTTTATCGATGGCTGCAACACAAAAACTTATTGGTGCGGCATTGGATGAAAAGCGCCAGCGAGCATTGATTGATGAGTTTTTCTCAGGGGTGAAATCGGGGAAAGTTACACTCATAGACAATGTGGATTTATCAGGAGAGGCTGCTGAAGTAACAAGTGCGTTACCATTAAGTCCTGAAGAACAGGCATTAGTAGAAAAGGACATCTTATCGGAAATTGGCGAACATGCGAGTGTAGATTTTCGCGTGGATCCGAATATTCTTGGTGGACTTGTAATTCGTGTTGGTGATAAAGTATTGGATGGTTCTGTTGCTGGGCAATTAGAGGAATTAAAACAGAATCTAGGGTAGCGAGACACCACGGGTCTCTCTCTACATGGAGGAGCGAAGAAACCATACATGATTTGCTTGAATGCAAAGTATGGTTTCTTCAGCGGATATTACGCTCAAGGATATCGAAGGACCCTTGAGCGTTTTTATTATCAAAATTAGACAATAGTATTTAAGGTGATACGTGAGCACGAAGCGACTTAGTATTCTGACTGAAGCAATTGGTCATTCAATATCTACCATCGAAAGTTTTATCGAGATTTCAGGCGTCACCTTTGATTCCCGTAAAGTATCCCCCGGTTTTATTTTTGTTGCCTTAAAAGGATTGAGTGTTGATGGACATCGTTTCATACCTCAAGCGATTCGTAATGGGGCATCTGCAATCGTGGGCAGTGAGCGGTTAAATATAACCCAAGTACCTTACATGCAGGTAAGCGACACTCGGGATGCGCTCGCAAAAATATCATCTGCTTTTTATGGTAACCCTGCGCGAAGATTAACAGTCATTGGTGTTACCGGGACTGATGGGAAAACGACAACTTCGAACATGATTTACCGGATTATTAAAGCAGCGGGGATTGATGTGGGCATGATCAGTACTGTGAATGCTATGATCGGCGATAGAGTCTTAGATACGGGGTTTCATGTGACAACACCGGAAGCGCCAGATGTTCAGTATTATTTATCTGAGATGTTAAATGCTGGATTGACCCATGCTGTCCTGGAGGTAACATCCCATGGATTAGAACAGAAACGCGTTGGAGAATGTCAATTCGATATTGGAGTAATTACAAATATCCAACACGAACATCTCGACTACCACAAGACTTATCGAAATTACCAACAAGCAAAAGGGTTATTATTCCAATCATTAGCACAGACACAAGAGAAAACGCAGGGTAATTACCGACTTGCAGTGCTAAATAAAGACGATCAATCATATTCTTTTTTGTCTGCGCTCTTGAAAGAAGATGAAGAAAGAGGTCGAGTAAGGATCTTCACATATGGATTGGATCCAAGTGCAGATGTTCAAGCAAAGCAAATTATTTTTAGTAAAACGGGCACTGATTTTCTCCTCGAGATTAACCAGAATGAAATGAAGGTGCATTTGAACTTGCTGGGATCTTATAATGTTTCCAATGCGTTGGCAGCCATTACCGTTACTGTATTGGGTCTAGGTATCGAGTCAGAGATCGCAATTGATGCCATTGCCCGATTAAAAAGCATACCGGGGCGCATGGAGCAGATTAACCTGGGACAACCGTTTAATGTCATTGTAGACTTTGCACACACACCAAACGCGCTTAAACAAGCACTGATCTCAGTGCGCCAAATGACTCAGGGGCGCGTGATTGCCGTGTTTGGATCGGCTGGTTTGCGAGATCGGGAAAAACGTGGAATGATGGCGGAGGTATCCTCACAATATGCTGATGTCTCGATCTTTACTGCGGAAGACCCTAGAACGGAATCTTTGGATGATATTCTTGCTGAAATGGCAGATGCTGCACGAAGTAGGGGAGGAAAGGAAAGCAAAACATATTATCGTGTCCCTGATAGAGGAAACGCGATTCGATATGCCTTGAACTTGGCACGACCGCATGATTTGGTCATTGTCCTTGGAAAAGGGCACGAACAATCTATGTGTTTCGGAGAAAGGGAATATCCCTGGGATGATCGCACTGCAGTGCGCGCTGCATTGGCTGAGTTTATGGATGTCCCGGGACCTGAAATGCCTTATTTACCAACAGCGGACTAAAAATAACCTGTTCTTAATTGCTAATAAGTAAAAGGCAATCCATAATCACCGGATTGCCTTTTATTGTTAGAAAGGATGTATTTTAAGGTATATCTAGCGTAATTTTGTACTTTGCCAGTTCGTTCGTAAATCTCGTTGTACCAATAACTGCGAGAACCACTGATTTGCCTTTTTCTGGAATATCGAGAGCAATAGATGCTAGGTTATTAACTCCCAAAGGTATGATCTCTACGACAGTCTCGCCACCTTGAGAAATCAAAGCCAATCGGAAGGTTTGTGGCAAGATATTATTAACTCTCACAAAACCAGATGCTTCCCAACCACCATCGTCCTCTTCAAAATCGGTAAAGTAGTTTATTTCAGGGATGGCAATATCATCCAGAAGCAACCCATCACCATGTAATGCTGCGTCAGTGATATATTCAAAACGGAGCAAAACGTCATTGCCAGCAAGTTCTGAAATATCCACACTTTCCTGAATCCAAACATTACCTCTCGTTTTATTGGTATATCCCCATCCATAACTATTCCCGCTCGGGTTACGGTCTGTTCCGTTAGGAGTTTTTAAAATCTCCCAATGTATTCCATCGAGAGATGTTTCAAGATATGCATAGTCATACCCTTTTTCGATGTCATACCACGTCCAATAAGTAAGTGTAAGGGGAGCGTTAACATTAGTAAAATCAAATTCATGGGTCAAAGTCATATCTGAAGAATCACCTTCATTAGACCAGAAGAAGTAATCTCCCGAATATGCATCTACAGGGACTAGGTTTGTTTTCACAGCACCCTCGAAATTAAGGGTATATTGTCCAGGGCAGAGGAAGCGGATATAGTCAACGCCATATTGATGTACATCAAATTCGTACGGTCCTGGTTCGCAGTTCCGGATTACGTCCGTCTGTTTGGTTTTTGGAGGGCTCGAATAATTTTTGTATGCGTAATGACCGTCATCCAAATTTACGTCATTGAGGAAGTTAGCGATTGACCAATCTAGGATGATATCATCAGCGGTAAGCGGTTGGTTTGTTGTTTCGTCGATAATATTCATTTCTTTAAGAACCAAATCAATGCTCTCGAGACCGTTCTCGGGATGAGCCACCAATGCTTGTGTGGCTTCTTTACCAAAACGATCAAGAAAATATGTGGTGAACAAGAAAGATGCGCCATAGTGTCTAAAATTCTCGTCCTCATCGCCAGACCAAGTATTAAGTTGGAGATCTGGGTCTTGAGCATATTGTTTGTCATTGTCTCCAGCGGGATATCCGTTTAGAAATTGTGCGAGTTCCGAGAATCCTTCGTTTAGCCAAGTAGTCTCGTTTTGGTCTAAATTCCAATGGATCATATGTTGGAATTCGTGAGCCAAGACGCCATAGGTAAAAGGATCAGCCAGTTCAACATTATCGATGTTCATAACGAACATTTCGTGTCCATTGGATGTTTCCCTAACGGCAGGATTAATTTCGTCTGCTGAAGAGAAATACCCTGCGATGTAGAACCCCAACCGCCGTGCAAACAAAATATAAATATGCTGATCCCCGTCGATACCAGGAGTCCACTCTGAGCCAAAGAAGCGGCGGTCAGTGGGATATATTTTCTTTTCAAAGGTTTTGGCAAGTTTCTCCAGGTCTGCAATCTCAAATTGAGCATTATCATCAACCCAGAAATATGCATGGTCTGTTACATAATGCAGAGTAGCAGTGAGTTTATAGTTTTTATCCTGATAATCTGTAACATAGAAGTCTTGCTTATCCCCAACCTGGAAAGGTTCTTTTGGAGGTGTTATTTCAGGTATTTCTTCAACACCTAGAAAACGTTTTGCAAGTTCATTGGGATCATTTATCGGAACGTTAATGTTTTTGAGGCTATTCAGAGTTTCTGTATCCACGAAAATTGGTGTGACTGTTGGAGTGGGCTCCGGCGTTGGAGTGGCAGTGGGTGGAATGGTCGGGGTTTTCGTGGGATTTTCTGTGAGTGCATTTGTCGTAGTTGCGGGAGGAGATGTAGATTCCTCTCTGGTTTGGGATGATTTACAACTTGACGTAATTAAAATGATGCTCATACCGATAATCAAGGAAATGAAATACTTTTTCACGGTCTTCCTCCAGACGTTGGAATATGTAATATTTTATCTTATATTCTTATGTGCAAATATGCTTTAGAATTGAAAAAGATTCTGCTTTGAAGTGTTTATTTAACCAATTATTTGAATAGGATTCGAACAAATGTTAATCCTGTGAGAACAAAGAAGATTGTACTGATAAGCATTTCACCGGATAGAAAAAAGGTGATTCCTCCAATAAGCAGACCAAAAAATACGATGCTGAACGCAATGCGACTATTTGAAGCGATAATCTTATTGAACTTTGTGTTTAAATCTTTAACTTGAATTTCGAGTTGTCCCCTTTCTATTTTTTGTAATGCACGATCTAGACGCAATGGGAGTGAAAGAAGCGTTTGTCCATAATTTTCTGCTTCTTTGAGCCAATATTCCCAATTTTTCCCTGCTTCTTCCGTAATCAATTTATTGGCAAAAGGGTTTAACCCAAGCCAAACATTAAATTCGGGATCTAATCCTGTGCACATCCCTGACAGAATTGCCACGCATCGAACGAGAAAAAGGATATCTCGGGGAATCTGGAATGGCAAATCGTATAGTACCTCGCGAAATTCTTTCCCAAACTCGTGCATTTCCTTAAAACTGATTTGCTGTAATTCCCCCATGCTTTTTCCCCAAAATTTATCAAAGATTTTCGATTCGATTTCTTCGATTAACTTGATATCTGCACTAGGGAGGAGAACGCCAAGAAGTTGATAAGCCTTGATCATTCGTGATGCATCCTTGGTGCCAATGCCGATTGCTATTTCCCTTAATCCGGCTTTGATATTATCCGGTACTCGACCTACCATGCCGAAATCAATGAATGTGAGTTGCCAATGGTTGTTCTCCTCGTTTGATTCATGGGGGCGACATCGTTGAGGCGCAACAAATAAATTGCCTGGATGCGGATCAGCATGGAAGAAGCCATCATCGAAGATTTGCTGCAGATAGGTATTATATAAGCGATTAGCAACTTCCTTTCTATCGATACCCGCAGCGGTTATTTTTTCATAATCCGTGATTTTGATTGCTGAAACATCTTCAAGGGTAAGGACGCGTTTTGTCGTGTGAGACCAGACGATCCTTGGTACACAAATGTCTGGATCGTCCTTGAAATTTTCAGCAAAGGTCTCAGCATTCTTTCCTTCTGACAAGTAATCCATTTCCTCATAAGTGGTCTTGCTGAATTCAGCAATCAAAGCGGGGACATCTGCTCTTCTGAAGATTGGGGGGTAGCGCATTAGCCATTTCCCCACAGTGGTTAGGGCTTGAAGATCAACATCAATGATTTCTTCGATATTTGGGCGAAGGACTTTTATGACCACATCTGAAAAACCGTTCAATTCTGCATCTTTTTCAACTAATTTTGCGCGGTGTGTCTGCCCTAATGACGCAGCAGCGAGGGTTTGTTCCTCAACATGAGAAAAAACGCTTTTAAGAGGTTTTTGATATTCTGTTTCAGCAACTTTTTGGATGTCACTAAATTTCTCCGGAGGCACTTCATCTTGGAGCCCAGAAAGTTCATTGGTGATTTCAGGCGGGAGGACATCTGCTCGAGTTGAAAGGAATTGTCCTGCTTTGATTAGTACACCTCCCATGTTGACTGCAAGTTTCCTGAACTGCATTGCAACTCTTCGGAGTCTTCTGGACCTAGTCCGCTGGGAAAATCTACGCAAGCCGAGATGAGGCAGTAATAGATCCATGAATATGAATTTAAGGATTGTACGACCGAAAAAGAATGTAATCCGTCGATATCTATAGCGGAACATCGTTTACTCTGAGATTATAGTTTCGTGGAATATGATTCATAATTTTGTCTTGTGTTTTGTATTGTACCTTGAAATCCTAGGATGTTCTTGGAAATAGTGGAAGCAATTAAAGGGTTCTTCATCCATGGAACAAACTTATTAATATTACTTTGAGCCCGCGCTGGTAAATGGTTCATTTAAGTGTAATTGGGGGCAGGTTAGTATTAAGTGAACAACCATCAATATTGACATAACAAGGTTCTAATTTATACTTATCGAGGGCTTTACATATAAGTTTCGAAGGAGAATATGTCAACAAATCCAGCCTCATCAGAATTCACAATTGAAAAGAAGCATCATACAAATCGTAAAGGACCGGTGCGATGGATAGCATCGCACGCGTTGCATTATTGGTACCTCGGGTTGGTTATGATGGGGGGAGCAATTGGAAACGCAGTTTTAGCCGCTGCGGTACCTGTATTGATAGGTCGGGCTTTGAATGTTGTCCAAAATCCTTCGGCTGATTCGACACCACTTTTGAACATTGCATTGTTGATTATAGGCTCCCAAATTATCAGGGCTGTTCTTCAGTTGGCACGAAACTTTGGCGCAGAATTGGGGGCACAACACATTGAACGCGATATTAGGGACGAACTCTATCTGAACTTGCTTGGGAAAAGTATGACCTTTCATAGTTTGCATCCCATCGGTGATACGATGGCGCGTGCGACGAATGATGTGAGGGAGATAAACTTTTTATTTAGCCCAGGGATGAATCTTGTCATTGGTTCGGTATATTTTATTATTGTGCCATTGTTTGTCGCCCCAACTTATCATCCCTCTTTAATCCTTACACCCCTGGTATTTACAGTACTGTATTTCCTTGCTTTATGGCAGTATTTACATGAACTAAATCCGATCACAACCATGATTCGCGACGCGTTTGGAGTGATGAATACGCGCCTTGCAGAAGCAATCGATGGAATTGAAACTGTAAAAAGCATGGCACAAGAAGCAGGCGAAATAAAATTATTTCGTAATAATGCTCAGAGATTCCGTGATTGGTTTGTAGCACAAGGTGATGTAGAAGCAAGATTCCTTCCTTACTTATTGCTTATGATTGTACAAGCTGCTGGCTTGTTGCATGCTTCTTTATTATTAAAAAAGGGGTTGCTATCGGTAGGGGATGTTGTGGCGTATTTCGGATTATTATTGATGCTTGGGTTTCCTACTTTCACTTCTTTATTTGCATATTCTCAGATTTCTCTTGGTGTTGCAAGCGCAAAGCGGATTTTAGAAATTCTTAATAAGGAAACTGAACTTGATCAGAATCTACAAGGTTTTCAGAGTGAAATAAAAGGGGCAGTTGAATTTCGGAATGTTTTTTTTGCCTATCGAGATTCTAGTGAGCCTGCGCTTGTAGATATTTCCTTTCAAGTGAAACCAGGTCAGACCGTTGCAATTGTCGGGCAGACAGGTACAGGCAAAACGACATTAGTCAAGTTGATCAACCGGACATATGACGTATCGCAAGGTTCTGTTCTTGTGGATGGTGTTGATGTTCGAAATTGGAATATGGAGAACCTTAGGAAACAAACTTCGATTATTGAGCAAGACATATTCTTGTTTTCAAGATCCATTGCTGAGAATATCAAGTTTGGTAAACCAAATGCTACTCAAGACGAAGTTGAAAGCGCAGCAAAGGCTGCTCAAGCCCATGATTTTATCCTGAATTTCAAGGATGGTTATCAGACAATTATCGGCGAACGTGGTGTTACGCTTTCGGGAGGGCAACGCCAACGATTGGCACTTGCAAGAGCATTTTTAACTGACCCCAAAATCCTGGTTTTGGATGATTCAACTAGTGCCATTGATAGTGCAACAGAAGATCATATTCAGCGAGCAATCTATGAAGCATCAAAAGGGCGAACGACATTTCTAATCACCCATCGTTTATCACAAATTCGTTGGGCAGATATCATCATCGTCCTTAGAAAAGGCAGAATCGATGCCATTGGAAATCATCAATCCCTAATGAAAACATCTGAACCATATCGGGAAATCTTTAGTGAGTGAATTATGGGATTCTTTTCAAGTTTAGGGACAGAATCATATGATCGGCAGTACACTGATCGCCAATTAATCCAAAGAATTGTGAGTTATTTTCGCATTTATTGGAAACGGTTACTATGGATTGCGCTGTTACTGTTGCTCATTGCTATAGCAGGCGCGCTTCTGCCAGTTATTGTGTCAAGAGGCGTAGATACACTTGCGGGAAACCCAAGTAATCAAAATATATTGCAGTTAGCAGGGTTGGTTCTGGTTGCTGGCGTTTTTCAGTGGTTTGCGAACTGGATAAGACGAAGGCTCACTGTCCGAACAGTTGGTGATGTTGTCCTTAAACTTCGGACTGATGCATTCCAAGCAGCAGTTAATCATGATCTTTCATTCTATGATGAATTTTCATCTGGAAGAGTTGTTTCCCGAATCACTTCCGATACACGAGAATTCGGACAACTGATTCTATTGGTAACAGATTTGTTCTCACAGATTGCGCAAGCGATTATTTTGGGCGTATTTCTATTTAGGATTCAACTGAAGTTGTCTTTATACCTTTTTTCGTTTTTACCTATCCTTTTTGTTGTGTCTCTGAGTTTTAGAAAGTTGGCTAGGGAAGTAACAAGACGTGGAATGAGAGCGATGGCGAATGTTAATGCGGCGATCAAAGAGACGATTAGTGGCATATCGATTGCAAAAAATTTTAGGCAGGAGCGTACGATTTATGATGAGTTTTATGATGCAAACCAAATGTCGTATAAGGTTAATGTAAAACGTGGCTTTGTATTGTCTTTGATTTTCCCAGTGCTTAATGGGTTAGAGGGAATTGGGGTTGCAATTCTCGCCTATGTGGGCGGTTTACAAGTAGTCCAAGGAGCGATTTCGATTGGCGATTGGTACCTTTTCTTGATTAGTTTAGATAGATTTTTCTTCCCAGTTTTGAATCTCTCGGCTTTTTGGGCGCAGGTACAATCCGGTTTGTCGGCATCTGAAAGAATTTTCGCGCTGATTGATACAGAGACCCCCGTTAAACAAATTGCACATAATCCCGTTACAAGGTTAATGGGTGATATACGATTTGAGCATTTATATTTTCGTTATACAGAACAGGAAGAAGTTTTCCGTGATTTCAACTTGCATATTCATCCCGGGGAAAACTTGGCAATTGTTGGACGGACAGGTGCAGGAAAATCATCCCTCGGCAAACTCCTTGCAAGATTTTATGAATTTCAGAAAGGGAATATTTTTGTGGATGGAGTCGATATTAGAACTTTCGATCTTACTCAATATCGAAAATATCTTGGGATTGTGACCCAAACCCCATTCTTGTTTTCAGGGACGATACTTGAGAATATAACTTATACCTGTTCAAATATTTCGAAAAAAGATATTGAGCGTTTAGCCATGCGAATCGGTAATGGGGCATGGTTAGAGTCTCTTCCCAATGGTTTGGATTCATCGACTGGAGAGCGAGGCGCACATCTTTCAATGGGGCAACGCCAACTGGTTTCTTTACTGCGAGTATTGGCACAAGAACCTGCAATATTCATATTGGATGAGGCCACGGCAAGTATTGATCCCTTTACGGAGAAGCAAATTCAGCAAGCGTTGAAAATGATTTTGGCAAAAACCACCAGCATTCTGATTGCACATAGGCTATCCACAGTTAAGGCTGCCGATCGAATTATCGTCATGGAGCAGGGGGAAATTATTGAAGAGGGGACTCATCATTCTTTGTTAGCACAGAATGGGCAATATGCAAATTTATATAACACTTATTTCCGCCATCAAAGCCTTGAATATATCAATCAGCCAAGAAATACCTAAAAAAAATTAAGTGATGCGGATTTTGATAAATATCAAGTGTGATGGAAAGCCGAATTCCATTGTTGTGTAATCGTTTTCCATTCTGCGATTGAGAGTGTTTCTGCACGGCGACGTGGATCTATGCCCAGATTAGACAAGAGAGAACGGATTTCGTTTTTGTTTGTCCCCATTCCAGATGAAAGGGAATTTGCTAGTGTTTTTCTCTTTTTCCCAAACCCACTTCTTGCTAGGTCGAAAAACAAATCCATTAATTCTACTTCTATTAGTGGATTTTCAAATAGATCAATCCGAATGACCGCTGAATCGACCTTTGGTCTTGGATAGAATGCGCCAGGTTTTATTTTTTGAATAAGTGTGGGGGTACCATAAATCTGAACGCTTAAGGCAAGCAGGCTCATTTTATTGGAACTTGCGCATAGCCTTTTAGCAACCTCGTATTGGATAGTAAGAATGATTCGCTTAGGTTTCTTCTCGGCTTCCAATAGGTGACGGATAAGCGCTGATGTGATGTAATATGGGATATTTGCTACAACTACGTAATCCTCTGTCCTAATTATTTCCTCAGGGTAAATTTTTAGGATGTTTCCATGGATGATATTGCAGTTGTTATAGGGAGAAAGTATATCCTGAAGGATTGGAATGAAGCGCTCATCAATTTCGATTGTCGTAACATGACTTGCTTGTTTACACAAAAGACGAGTTAAACTACCCAGTCCCGCGCCGATCTCTAATACATTGTCTTTCGGAGTTATCTCTGCTATATCAATAATACGCTTTAAAATATTCTCATCGGTTAAGAAATTCTGCCCGAGATTTTTACGTGGGGTTAATTTGAATTGTTTAACAATTCTTGGAATGTGCAGCGCTGCATTTTCATTCTTCATACGAAACTAACTTGAACTATGGGCAGGAAGGCTCTTTAGGTTGATCTGGCCAAGTGCCCGCTTGAAATTGAGTGATTAAATCTCTGATAATATTGTAATCCGCTTCCCAGATAAAGGTTGTGTTTTGACGATGCTCATCATATGCTCTACCAGGTTTTAAAATCTCTTTAGGAATGCTTGTGAATATGATGTTTTCTCTACTTAGTTTGGGTAGTAAGCAAGCAAGTTCGCTAATTTGTGCTGGGCTTAGATCGGTAATTAGCGAATCCTGAAAAGAAGCAATAAGTTTTGGAATACGGGGAAATACGCTAGGACTATTTAATTTATCTTTTAGAGCACAGAGAACCATAGTTTGTCGATCCATGCGGTCGAATACAGTATCCACTTTACGTATGCGTGAGAATCTTAAGGCTTGGTCACCGTTGAAATGGTGATGACCTGCTGGGAAGAAACCCATATCTTCGGTTTTATCATCTACAGGACGTCCATCAACATCATAAGGAAGATAAAGGTCTATTCCACCAAGTGCATTGACCATTTTTTCGAAGGTCAACATATTCACAGTTCCATAATGATCTACATGAACACCAAAGTTAAGCGCTAGTGTGCGCGCCATTAAACCCGGTGCTCCTCCTGGGCCATGATAATATCCCATGCCTTCAGTGCCATAAAAATACGATTGGTTCAATTTGCCTTCAGTAATGCCGTAATTATCGGCTATCTCTGGGATTTCCACCCATAGGTCGCGAGGCATTGATAGGACAGTTACTTTTGGTGTAACAAAGTCAACCCTCACAAGTCGAATTACGTCCGCTAATCCATAAAGGTAATTGTCGGCTCTGGTATCAATGCCGAGCGCTAAAACCATCATCGTTTCAGGGCCACCACAATATGGAGATGGTGTTTCTGTCGCGTCAATGGGATTTTTGATAATTTCGGGCGTTGACTTGATATCTGTTTCTTGTTCAGTACTTGTATCTGTGATTAATTCTTTTTGATCTGAATTTTTCGCTGAAATGTCGGTTGGTTTTGCATTATTCGTCGTTTGAGATTGGGTAGAAATCAGGTTAGGATTTGCGGTAAAGGTGGGTAAATCCAAACCTGGAGCGAGTGGTTTGTTCCAATTCTTAAATAATGGCAGTACCCAGACAATCGCAAATCCTAACAGAGCAATTATTATAATGAAGAGAATAGTACGGTAGATAATTTTTTTGTTTTTCATTTAGTTATCCACAATCAAAAATGCGTGAGGATTATATCATTCATTATTGATGTTCGTTCAAAGTAATCTGGCGGAATCTACCCCTTCCTGGGTATAATACCTAAACATCTGACTATATGGGAAAAGTGCGGACATTGGAGAAGTATAAAGAGTGGGGTATTAGTAAATATCTATAAGGTTATTGACTTACCTGTCTGTTTTCCCTTTGTTGTGCGCTTTATAATCCAAAGAGGAGAAGTTTGTTCAATGATTACCACAGGATGCAATCAATGAGGATAGCCATATATGGAGGTGAAATTTGTTTCTTTTTCCTTTATACGCTTGTGTTGTTTTCTGTGGGATATGATAGGGAAAAGAATAGTTTTTGGAACATAAGATTTGCATATCTAATCCCTTCGTTTACTGTAATTATTGCTCCTTTGGTATTTAACGAACTTTTTTTTAGAAATTGGTCATGGATTATCTTTTCTTTCAGTGGTTGTTTCTTAGGGTTGATTGTTGGTACTTGGAGAAAGTTTGGATTATTCGAAGATAATTTTCCTCCCTCTAAAGAAATACAATCAAATGTATATGCAGCACATCAGAAGTTGTTGTCAGAAGGTTTGCATCAACATGCCATTCAGGGGCTTTTCAATAGGATTGGCGCGCTGTTGGGCTTGATTGCAACTTCTCCACTAATTATTATTGTTATTAATATTATTTGGCTTGAAAATCCTGGACCGTTATTTTTTGTCAAGAACTCAGTTGGTAAAGGGGGGAGAAATTTCAAGCAACTAAAATTCCGAACAATGATTCGCGACGCGGAGGAGAAGACAGGCCCTATATTGGCTGAGGTTAATGATCACCGCACCTTGAAAATTGGCAAATTCTTGAGAAAAACCGCCTTTGATGAAATTCCTCAATTGATCAATATTCTTTTAGGTGATATGGCTTTTGTGGGTCCGCGACCACAAAGGACCGTATTAGTTGAGGAGTATTTAAAAACGCTCCCAGAATTTGCAGAAAGGCATGTGGTTTTACCAGGTTTAGCAGGATTGGCGCAAATTGCCGGAAGTTACTACATAACCCCTCGGCAGAAATTGCGTTATGACAGAATATATGTAAAACACGCATCTTTAGGGTTTGATTTAAAATTGATTACGCTGGCTGTCATTTTAGTTCTTTGGCTACGCTGGAAACCAGATTGGAATGGAAGGATGCCCCGCAATTGGTTGCGGATTTGCTCATGACAATAAAATTCTCTGTGCTTCCAGGATCAAGAACGAGACGACAATTATTGTGATTCGATGTGCACTCAAACAAAAACTATTTAATTTAATGGGGAATCAGAGTTACGATGTTGTGCTGTGATTATTTGAGAACCATATTCTCCAAAGGATTACACTTACAATAAGTGCATTCAACGCTTGCCCTCCTATTGCCCCGTAGACTCCCCATTGTTTGATGCTAATGATTCCGATTGTAAACATACTGAAAATAGCAACGAGATTTGCAAAGAAGATTGGCTTTGTAATCTGAATTGCTTTAAAGATGGCTTGCAGGGGCCAGTAAAGGAACCACAACCCATAGAAAATAGCCATTAATATCATGCCATTACTGTAATCCACATAAGTTTCGTTGTATAACAGTCTTAACAAGGTAGTCGGATAAAGACATGTTAAAATAAGTAATCCAATGATAGGAATACCCGCAACCAAGTATACGATTCTCATTAATCTCCAGGTGCCTCTTCGTCCATTGGTTTGATATATTTGGGCTGCTCGTGGGGTGATAAATGTGTCAATTGCTCGTAAAAGGACATGAATTGGTGCTACGAGATTCTGGAGAGCCCGGTAGGCGCCCGCTGCAGCAAAACTGATTAATCCTGCTGCAAGTAATGGATATACTTCTGCCGCGACCCAATTTGCTGTTGAAGAACCTAAAATCCAGCGACCATACCCCCAATTTTTGCGTATAGTTTTTCTCAGAGGATAAAAGTTTAATGTCCAATACTTCCTTGTTTGGATTATTCCAAATATAAAGCCAGCCGATGCTCCCCATGCTATTGCAATCAGTCCTGCTTTTCCGGACAATAATCCGATTTTTCCCCAATAGAACAGGATACCCAAACGAATGGCATTAGTTACAAACGTGTTTAACATAGCATGTTTAACCATGCGCCTCACATAGAACAATCTCCGAATGAATTCCTGCATTTGCCAACCAAGGAAGGGGAGCCATAAAGCAAACAATGTGGGACCTGCTGTGTCATTTCCTAATTTAGTAAGAATGATTCCGCCGACGGCAGCGATAATTGCGTTATTGATAGCGAGAATGCCTTGCAATAATCCGCTTGAGGAGACGTATTCTTTGAACTCGGGGAATGGCATAATAGAGCCGAAAGCATTCATGGGCTGGACAATAAGACCGTCTTGGATTGCCCGAATCAAGTGTAATAACAGAAAACCCACGGCATAAATACCAAATTGTGTTGGATCAACATTTCTTGCTAAGAAAACTGCAGCAATGAAATTGCTGATAGAGATAAACCCCTGATCTATCGCAGCCCAATATCCGCTTCTGGCTGTTTGTCCTGTGATGATCATGTAGAAAGGAATCAGAGGCGCGGGTACTTTGGTACTTACCTTTTCAATCTGGTTGTCTATGATGGAATGTAATAATGAACGCATCTCAATCTAATATCCACATGATGGACTGTGGTGGAGGTGGGGGAGCCAAGAAATAAATAGTAACATTTTGCCCCCAACCGACCCAATCGTCATCGCTATAACCCAAGTCCACCCAATTCCGATCGGGTAACCCGGCTCCTACATCCTCGATCGTGGCAAATCCATATCCCGGGATATAAACGCTCATTCCTTTCATATACCGATACCAAGAAAGCGTAACGGCGATGACGCCTTTTTGGACCGGTTTCCCGCTTGAAGTATTTGGATAGCATTTATTTGGAATTCCTGATCTACAAGGTGAATAGGAGGATGCATATGCTTCAATCATGCGCCAATATCTTATTGGACCATCCGGTGTATTAACAGTTTGTATATTGATTTTTGTTCCATATCCAATAATACGTGTTTCTGGTTCCTTGGCTGTCCATTCGGCATCAAGCACTCTATCGACAATTTCACCATCTAAATAGGTAATCCGAATACGTTTGACTGACAAACCATACGCGCCTGGTTGAATAACTATTTGCTTGTCTATCTCGATGTCTGAGGCAGGTTGATATTGGATAGGAAAAGGTTTGGCTTCTTGTTCGAGAATGATTTCCTCGTCTACTCGATGTATCTGTATTTTTCCGTCAGAGGGCAGAGGATTGTTCTCTGGTGGATTACTGAAATCTAATCCTTCCAGTGTTAGACCAGCCTCTGCCAATACTTCCCCAACCGTTTTGGCGGTTGTTCTTACCTTATGTATTTGGTCCTTATAAACAATTTGTATTTCCTTTGATCGACTGATGTTTACTTCGAGGTTCCCTCCTTGAAGATGTGACCTTAAATTTGGTTGGATTTGATCACTAGGGAGGATTTCTATTCCTTTTTGTTTCAATGCGTTCCCTAAATTATTCTCGTTCGTCACGAAAGAGTATGAGGTATTCCCTTCTGTAATAATTAATTCTGTGGATGGCGATATTACTAAACGCTGCGGTTCATCTTTGTATTCTAAAACATGATCGGGATTAATGATTTCGTCATCGAGTGAAACAATGTCTGCTGGAAAAAGTCGCATTCCGCATTCAGAAAGGATGTTTCCGGCAATTTGGTTGTAGGTTAGAATTGAGCATTGTTGTTCGCCTCTTTTAGTGACGACAGGGATAGGACTTTGAATTTCAATAACCTTGTCAGTCCATAACCATGTTTTCAAAGGCGGTGAGATTTTGTCTGTTGTGTGTAACGGTATGTTTTTCTCTTTAATCACACCTGCTACACTGATAGCAAAGGTGTTAATCTGAGATGTTTTATTATTTATGCGCAAAGTTATTTTCTTGTTTAGGGATAAAACAATTAAAAATACCCCTAAAATGACCAATAAAACGGCGATTCTGCGAATTACGTGAGTGTTCGTGGAAATATGCATGGGGAAGGTTTATTTTAGAAGGAGTGAGCCGTTAGATAGGCATCCCAGCGACACCCAGAAAATCCTCCTTAGTGCTGCTTCCTCTCGGACCTGACACAATTCGAAGGTTTCCGCCGCGCTGGACCCACCCGACGGCTCGGAATAAAGCATACCTCAGGGTTTATTCATTGTCAACATTACGATGGGTAGGATTCTTCCCACGCAATAAAACACCACTTAGAATAATAATAATAATGATTGTGGCACCGATGATTAAACCTTCGCATCTTCCCGGAAAATCCTCGGGTTTTGGATAAGGTGTCTGGCTTAGACTTGCGAAGAATTGTGTGATGAATTTTTGCAATGGTGGATTATTTATGATGAATTCTATATGAAATAACATTTTTTTCCATTTAATAATTCTGGCTAAGTTGTTTCTTGAATGCTATTTTATCCTAAAATCCGTAAATTTGCTTTAGACTTGATATGTAGACTAGAGAGTATTTAGCAAAATCAGAATAAACGAAAATCTCCCCGTTTTTGGGGAGATTTTAAGGCGGAGAGGGTGGGATTCGAACCCACGATACCTTGCGGTATACGCGCTCTCCAGGCGCGCGCACTAGGCCAGACTATGCGACCTCTCCACGAAATATGGAGCGGGCGAGATTATACCATAAGAATTATTTACTTCGGAAATATTTGCCCAAATATCTCGGGAGCAAATTTGTCGACTGCCTCTGATGATAAAGCATTTGATTTACAAATTGACGCATATAAATCAGCACTTGGGCGTTTTCGTCGAATCTGTGTCTTGGGTTCTAATGCCCATAACCCAAATCGTTGTGTCCAACCTCTTTCCCATTCGAAATTGTCGACTAAAGTCCAATGGTAGTATCCTTTGATTGGCCAACTGAAATTGACTGCCTTCCACATTTGGTGAATGTGTTCAATAATGTATCTGGGTCTAAGTTTGTCTTGAGCATCCTCAATGCCGTTTTCTGTGACATATATCGGGATATGATACTTAAGCGCCCATTTAAAGGATTCAAAAAAACCGAGAGGCTCATTAGCAATAAATTCGTTTTCACTAAGTTCAGCATCCGGGTTGCTGGACCGATTAGCAAAAAATCCTCCGAAGTTAAATGGAGAGAATTTAACGAGGTCTCTTGAATAATAATTAATTCCAAGATAATCTTGTGTACCTTTTGCCTTTGAGACTTTTTTGCTTAACATTAGGTACTTGAGGTAACCATTTAATGGGGGATCGGCAAACATATTATTGTAGTTACGGGATTGAAAATTCGCGATCCATTTATCTAAAGGCATCCATTTTCTGGCGGGTACGAAACTGCGATAATTTATCGCCATTCCAACGCTTGCTTTTGATTGCACGTTGTGAATGGTCTCATATGCTGCAGCGTGCGCTGAGACCATATTGATGATTACTTTGTAGGCTCTAAAGGGATCTTTAACGCCAGGTGGAAATATGCCCATTAGATAACCCATGGCAGTATAAACATTGGGCTCATTAATCGTAACCCACAGATCAACATATTCTTTTAATGCTTCAACGACTTTTTCTGTAAATATTGTGAACTTGTTAATCACATCAGGATTTTCCCACCCTCCCATCTCAACAAGCCATAATGGGTCGGTGAAATGGTGGAGGGTTACCATGGGAATCATTCCACGTTTGCGCAATCCCCTTGCCATTTCTCGGTATATTTCAATGGCATTTTCGTCCCAAACATCGGGTGTTGGTTGTATACGGCTCCATTCAATAGAGAAGCGATGAGTGTTTTGTGAAGTTTCAGCAGCCCGGTCGAAGTCCTCCCGCCAACGTCCGCTTCCCCAATCGCAAGCCATTCCGCATTTCTGATTATTGATAATATGACCCTGTTGTTCCCACTGAAACCAGTTCGTATTTTGGTTGTTCCCCTCAACTTGATATGCTGCCGTGGCGGTGCCCCATAAAAAACCTTTTGGAAAATTGAAAACTGCTGAGATCATGTGTTTTGTCCGTATGAATTCATTTGAATTGTCAATATTGAATCTATTTTAGTATTCTTGACTAAAATAATCAACACCTTGTAGATACTCAATCGATTTTATGATATGCTAGGGACATGTCTATTTACGTTGGGTTAGGTACAAACATGGGTAATCGCGAGGAGAACCTCACGGCAGCATTGGATATTCTTGAACGAAATTCTATTTTAAAGAAAAAATCCTCAATCTATGAAACAGACCCATGGGGATATGAAGAACAACCGGCTTTCTTAAATCAGGTTGTGGAAATTGAGGTTAATCTTGAGCCACTTGATTTGCTTATGTTTTTAAAGTCGATTGAGGCGTTACTTGGTAGGAAGCCAACATTCCGAAATGGCCCACGCACAATCGATTTGGATATCCTTTTCTACGATGATAGAATCATTGTAGAAGACCAAATTGTCATTCCACATCTCTTTATCGAAGAGAGAGCATTCGTTCTTGTACCAATGGCAGAAATTGCCCCTGGCTATAAGCATCCCATATTAGGGTTGACAATCGCGGAATTGTTGAAACAAGTTGATAGCTCGAGTGTTCATTTATACAATCCACGATTATAAGCAAGTCTGTTGGAGCCAAAAAAGTGTATGGGATAATATTCCCAATTATCTTCTATTTTTTATCGGCAATATTAGTTGCAATATTACCGCGCTATATCAAAAGACCAGCAAGCGTATGGTTTATTGGGGCTACTGGCGCAATTGTCTCTTGGTTGATTACGCTTGGATTAGGAATTCATCAATCTGCTAATTGGATAATTTCTTTTGGGAATGTTTCCCAATTCTTGGGGAAAGAATTTGCGTTTATTTTTTTGGTTGATAACATTTCATGGGGATATTTGGTTTCAATCACAACGTTGATATTAGCAGTTCTTTTGACTGAATCATCCTATCATGGCACAATTGTTTCTAATGGATGGGCTTATACGCTGGGACTAGGTGGTGTTGGCGTGTTTGCTGTAACTTCAGGGAATTTATTAACTTTCTCTTATACCTGGACATTGCTCAGCGTCATTATATTAGTAATCCTGATAACAACCGCAGGCTCCCAAAGAATTAGAAAAACAGCCATTATTAATTTTGTCATCCAAATGCTTGGAATTTCTTTATTAATTTTAGGAATGATGAGTCTTGGTGATCGTGTCTCCCTGGATGCTTTTATGGAGGTTCCACAAAATATCGCAATTTTATTTATCCTGGCAGCTGGCGCTCTTTTAGGAGTGATCTTGCCAGATGACCA
Organism: Anaerolineae bacterium; assembly: GCA_011176615.1. Classification (GTDB taxonomy): domain Bacteria; phylum Chloroflexota; class Anaerolineae; order Anaerolineales; family UBA11858; genus G519. The sequence continues at coordinate 33,717 of DUEG01000014.1, forward strand.
ACTTTTTATCGAAAGAAATATGAAAAGAGGGTTTGGCACAGTATTACGTTTGATTCCTGTTACCAGTAGTCTCGTGTTTATTTCTAGGTTACAGTTTTCTCCTTCCAATGATATGAAGGTCATGTTATTGATATTAGTTATCTTCATAATAGCGATATATGGATCATTTCATTGGATTCTTGAAAGAAATTTGTTTGATGGAAGACTTGCTTGGATTATGGTTGGAGCATCATTAACCCTGATTACTAAATTATTTGGCTTAAATAACCTCACTATCTTGCTTGGACAGGCGATCATATTTAGTAGTGCATTAATATTTCTTACGAAAATAACATCCCCTCTAATTTATAAGATTACTCGGATGGGATTGGTTGTAATATTAGGATTCCCTCTGGTAATCGGAAATGGATTCGTTCTAACGGTGTTGAATCAACCAGAATTCCCATTGTTTTATAAAATCCTCTTGATCACACTATTTAATCTCTTGTTTAGTTTGCAAATATTTGGGTATTTTATGCATTCTTACCATATCAATAAGAATTATGGAGAAATAAAACCTTATGGCAATCTTTTGAGTGTTATTGGATTAATATTGATTCTATTAGTTCAACTCCTTACGATCATATTGGGTTTTGTAAATGGTCAATTCGTTTTTTTAAGATGGTGGGTTGGGATGGTGCCACTTGCTATTAGTATAGGCTTTTATTATTTTTATTTACACAATGTTGAGAAGAAGCCTTCAGGGAGATATTTGGGTTATGTCGATAAGGTTTTTTCTTTAGATTGGATTTACCAAATAATTTTAAGGACCTATAAATTTCTAGGAGGAATAATTCATCAGGCAACGATGGTAATTGAGGGGGATGCAGGCTTTTTATGGGCGGTGTTAATTGCGGCACTTTTAATTGCGATTTTTTCCAAAGGATAATTGATGAATCAATTAACAATTTTGCTTCGGTCAACAATATTCGTTATTGGAGTTACCAGTATCCTATTGGCAGCATTGAATGACTTAAGGTTAAAAATAATTATCTTAAGTATTCAATATGTCGGCGTATTTATTCTTGTCGCGCAATCGTGGCCAGTTAATCTGGCTCTGGTTAAGGTTGTCGCGGGATGGATGACTTGTGCAGTACTTGGAATTACTGTGAAAAAAAACAGATATAGGGAAAAGCGGGTAACCCGAGAAAATATTTCGGGCATTATATTCCGTTTTCTTGGAACTGTATTAATTGTCCTTACGATAATTGCAGTAACCCCAACACTCAGTAAATGGTTTATTGCTGTGAATACCGAACAATTATTTGGCGGAAGTTTACTAATTGGCATTGGTTTACTAATCATTGGGATGTATTCATCTTCAATGGATGTCTTTATTGGATTGCTCACTTTGCTTTCTGGATTTGAGATACTTTATTCAGCAATGGAAATATCAGTTCTTGTAGCGGGGTTATTAGCAGCGATTACGCTTGGAATTGCTCTGGTTGGGGCTTATTTGTATATTTTGGAAGCAACAGGTGATGCAGCATGAGTTCAGCGCACATTTGGATTTTTACGCCTCTTGTTATCGCTGTAATCCTATTATTATTGAGGAGATATATAAAGTTAAGTAACCTAATAAGTATCATAACTGCATTTATATTGGCTGCTCTTGCATGGTTGCTTCCAATCGGACAAGGATTCACATTATTTGGTAAAAATATTCTGATACCTGGCGAATTTTTTGTTGTGGGCAGAAAGTTCGTCATTGATCCGCAGAATCTGTCGTTAATTGGTTTGGTTTATCTGGCATTGGCTTTTTGGTATGGCGCTACATTGTTTTTTGAGATTGATGAACTATTTTATCCTCTTAGTCTCACGATTGTAGCGATGGATGTATCTGCCATCTCTGTGAAGCCATTCTTATACGCTGCATTAGCCTTTGGGATTGTAGGGTTGTTGAGCATTTTCTTGTTGGATCAGTCAAAATATTCAGTTCGCCAAGGAAGTATAAGATTACTAACTTATCAAATCATAGGGATGGCATTTTTGTTACTGGCTGGTAGGGAATTGGATTTATTTAATCCCCGCGAATTTGATATTAACGAAGCCGCGCTGGCACTTGTTTTCATCAGCGGTGGGATAATATTTTTACTTGGAATTTTCCCATTTCACTCATGGATTCCGATGATCGCAAAAAATACAAATCCTTATATCGCTGGTTTCGTTTTTTCAACATTACCTGGATTTATGTCTTTATATATTCTGAATTTTATACTTGAGTTTGAGTGGTTACGGGAAATTGCCTTGTTTTTCGATCTTCTTCGTATTGGAGGAATCGTTATGCTCCTTTTTGGGGGAATTTGGGCCGCGTTTCAAGACGATCTTCGTCAATTAATGGGATATGCAGTACTTATAGAGATTGGTCGTTCGTTAATTGCATTATCGACCCAAATAGAGCCGACACGCTATTATGCTTTTTATATTCCAAGGTTGATTGGTTTTGGAGTATGGACATTGGCTTTGTACATGTTGTGCAAAAGGAAAGGAAGCTGCGATTTGTTATGTATACAAGGATTGGCAATAAAATTTCCACTACTGTCATTAACATTATTGATTGCGATTTTCTCAATCGCTGGTGTACCTTTGCTTGCGGAATTCCCCATTATCTTATCGCTTTCTGATTTATTTAATGAATCTCACAGTATTATTACAATATCGTTGCTAGTGTCTAGCGGTGGTGTTTTACTGGCTGGTTTGCGTATATTGAACACAATGGTTGATTTCGAAAAGAGCGATGTTAACGAAGAACAGGGGAGTAAGCAACTTGGATTAAATATCCTATTATTGTTAGGTTCATTTGCATTATTGGTGATGGGGATTGCACCACAATGGATTTATTCGATGTTTGAGAGATTTCTATCCTTATGATTTTGGAAGATAAATTTGAACCCGTGCTATAATTTAGTGGGGTTGGGGGCAAGAGTTTAATCATCATGGAGAGATTAATATGAAAGAAGAACAAATAATCAAGAAACTGGAATGGCTTGATGACGAGCGCCGAAAAGATAAAAATGACATCACATCGCTGATGGAAAAGGTCATTTCTCTTGAAGGACAATTGAAGGCAGTTGTTCAACAAAATCAAGAACTTATCGGTGAGATTTCAAAAATTAAATCAGGTATTGGTAGAGTAGATAGCCTCGAAAACGATATTTCCAGACAACGGATTGAGTTAACCCGCAAGATAGAATCTCTTGGAAAACAGCATGAAAAACAGCGGAAAGAGGCGATAAATGTTTTAAGTACCGAAATAAGGAATGTGGATAGGAATGTTGAGGAAGTTCGAAAAGAAATGACTCAATTTGTTGAAATAAAACGCGAACTTATCAATCGTAAAGATGGCGAGCAAAGGTTGACAAAATTGATAGCGGAATTGGGGACCGACGTTGAAGAGGTCAAAAGGAACGAGGAAGGGTTAAACAGAATATATCGCGTGATTGAAGATGGTCATAGACAAGAAATTAAAAGGATCACAGATCTCCAAGGGGAAGTTATTGCTCTCAGAAAAGGGGCTGATGAACATAGAAGTCGGCTTGATCTGCTAGATATCAATAATAAGAAAATTGAAACACGCTTGAATGAATTGATTGTGACTGAAAATGAAATGAAGACTGAGCAATCTGCATTTATGGAGAAGCAGGCACTTGCTGAGGTTGAACGTGAACGTCTTTGGAAAGATTGGCAGACTCGTTTTGAGGCGATCGAAAAACAATCTATTGATATTGAGGAACAAATTACAGCGTTGGATACTACACGCCTCGTAATTGGACGAACGCAAGCGTCCGTTGAGAAATTATCCCAAAAAATTGAGCGAAGGTTAAACGAAGTCTTGGAAGTTCAGCGTTTAGGAGAGGACAGGTTTAGACAAGAATGGGCTACTTTTAAAGCAGACGACCAGAAACGATGGACAAATTATTTGCTTTCTCAGGATGAGCAAAGGGGAGAACTTGCCAGACATTTTGAGTTGTTGACTGAAAGGGTAACCTTGATAGAAGACCAAGTACAAGAATTGCAAGATGAGATTTCACATTCGTTGGAACAAACTCAGAAGAGACTACAAAGCATATTTGCACTTATTCACGAATGGGTGACAGCATTTGAGAAACCTTGATCTTTTAATGCGATGGTTTTTGTTTGTACAATATAGGGATTGGTGTTGACTTTGTAACCAGATGGATTTGATCGAGGATCGGAATTGGTTCGATCTCCTTAGGGATTAGATACTTAAGACTATATCAGGAACAGGTTAATTAGGACTCTATCGCATGAGACAGAGCAAAACACAACAAAATACTAAGTTCAAAATACTGAGTATTGGACAAACAAGTGGATAGAATTTTGTCCTAACAGAGGAAAAGATTAGACTTTGGGCGGTCAGTATAATTAGTCAATTATGGCTTTAAGATACCCGATGTCAAAATAATTACGATAGGAACGCAGAGGAAAAATATTCCTGCCCAATTTTATCGTTTGTTTGAAAAACCCATTCGCCATTGACCATTGTTGCGATACAGTTAAGTTCGAGTAAGGATCTAGGTGGGAGATTAAAAATATCACGATCGAGAACAACAAGGTCCGCGAAGTAACCTGGCGCTAGTTTGCCCAGGTGATTTTCCGTACTTGAAGCATAAGCACATCCTTGCGTATAGGCGTGTATTGCTTCGTGGAGACTAATTCTTTGCTCGGGTGTCCAATTTTCAGAAGGTTCACTTTCGTCTGGTCGTTTACGGGTAATTGCAGCGTAAATCCCTTTAAATGGATTTGGGGTTTCAACTGGGGCATCAGAGCCAAAAGCCAAAGTCACAAATCCTTTCCCCCGGTCAAGTACGGTCTTCCAAGCGTAAGCGTATTTCGTGCGCTCACCCCAAAATTTTATAGCCATGGTTTTATCTGATGCGGCGTGGATTGGTTGCATTGAGGCAATAAAGGGCAAAGATGAAAACATTTGAATATCGTCCGGATGGATTAACTGGAGGTGTTCAATTCTGTGGCGTTGATTTTTCAAATCATGATCATTTTCATATTCTATGAGCATTCGGATTCCGATGAGAACTTCGTGAACCGCTCGATCCCCGATGGCATGAATCGCCAATGGCAGACTGTTCTGGGTTGCTTTTTTCCCGATTTCAACTATTTCCTTAGCGTTTAAAAATAACATGCCTCGATTCTTTGGTTGTCCTTTGTAGGGAGAAATCATTGCTGCAGTTTGAGGCCCTAGCGCCCCATCTGAGAATAATTTGATGGCGCCGATCTTTAAATAGTCGTTCCCGAATCCGTTTTGTAAGCCTATGGCGATCGCGTCATCCAAGTAATCAAGCGGGAGGTTTTTTGTTATTCTTAGTTTCAAATCGCCGGTTTTATCAAGATTCTGGAATGCTTGAAATGCATCCCTTTTATCAAAATCATGAACGCCAGTAATCCCATAAGAGAGCAAATTGTCTTGGGCAACTTTCACCGCTGTAGTAATTTCTGATATCGATGGCACAGGTATCATGTTTTGAACTATTGATACCGCCGATTCATAAAGAATGCCTGTAGGTTCTTCATTTTTATCCCGTGCAATGATCCCCCCTCGAGGATTCTTTTTATGTTTTGTTATCCCTGAGATTTTAAGCGCTTTAGAGTTACACCAGGCAGCATGGAGCGATTTTGCAGTCAGAAGAACTGGATGATGCTGAGTATATTGGTCTAACAATTTGGCATTGCCAATACCTTCTTGCCACTCATTATGGTTCCAGCCGTGTCCTAATATCCATTGATTTTCAGGAAGTGTTCTTGCTTTCTCTGCAACTCTTTGGATACAATCTTCTCGTGTTTTCGTATCACAATCAACTTTTTCGAGATTTAAGGCATATTGTTTTAAATGGATGTGCCCGTCGATTAACCCTGGAATAATTGTTGAGCCTTGGAGGTTTATTTGCTCTGTTTTGGGGTTCTCAAACGAATTAGCATCGTTGCCTAACGCAACAATTTTGCCGTTTTCGATAAATAATGCTGTCGCGTAAGGCTGAGTATTGTCAAACGTATATACTTTGCAGTTGGTAAGGATTTTCGCGCTCATCAATCCTTCATTATCTGCCTTAATAGGTGCTCGAATTCTTCATCAGAGTAATAATGCAGTGTAATCGTTCCTCCTCTGGCTCCGTGCGTTATTCGGACTTTTGTTCCAAGCCGAGAACGAAGTTGTTCTTCAATAGCAAGCAATTCTGGGGATAGATTACTCTTCCGCTTTTTAGGGGGTTTCACTCCAACTAATTTCTTTACAAGTTCTTCTGTCTGACGAACGTTTAGTCCTCGGTCTATGATTGCCTTTAATGCTGCAACTTGGGCTTGAGCCGATGGAAGACTGAGTAATACCCTTGCGTGTCCCTCACTTATTAATCCATTTGATAAAGCATCTTGAATTTTCGCTGGGAGGTTCAATAAACGTAGAGTATTGGTCACTGCAACACGGCTTATTCCAACGCGGGTACCGATTTGTTCATGTGTAAGATTAAATTCATCCGATAACTGTTTGTATGCTTCCGCTTTTTCGAGTGGGCTTAAATCTGCTCTCTGTACATTCTCGATTAATGCAATTTCCAGCCTCTCTTGTTCGGATACTTCTCGGACGATAACGGGAACTCGGGATAATTTTGCTATCTTCGCAGCTTGTAACCTTCGTTCCCCGGCTATCAATGTAAAACCTTTGTTCTTGGCATCTTCGGTGACAATCAGCGGTTGTAGCACACCATGTTCCATGATTGATTGAGCAAGTTCTTGCAATTCAAATTCATGAAAGTCAATCCGTGGTTGATGCGGGTTGGGAATGATCGCTTCAATTGGAACAGTCCGCACTCCTTGTTCATGGATAGTATCGCTGTGAGTTGAGGGGATTAATGCCTCAAGCCCTTTTCCTAAACCACTTCTTCGTTTTGCCATATATTTATCCATCCCCAATTGTTGATTTTGGGATAGCGAATCCATCGCTTTTTAAAATTTCAATTGCTAACGATTGATATGCTTGAGCCCCACTTGATTTTGGGTCGTATTCTGATATTGGTAAACCATAGGAGGGCGCTTCTGCAAGTCTTATACTCCTTGGTATGATCGAATTGAAGACCTTTTCTTGGAAATGTTGTTTTACTTCCTCAACAACATCATTGGATAAATTTGTGCGCGTATCAAACATTGTCAAAATGACTCCCCGGATGATTAAATCCTTGTAGAGAGCAGATTGTACTCGACTGATTGTTTGGGTTAGTTGTCCGAGTCCTTCAAGAGCAAGATATTCGCACTGCACAGGTATAAGCACACCATCTTTCGCTGCTACTAGACCATTAAGTGTTAATAAGCCTAAAGATGGGGGACAGTCAATTAATATATAGTCGTAGCGTTCTATTAGGTTTTGAATTGCGGTTTTCAACCTTGTTTCACGAGCCAATTCGTTAACTAATTCTACCTCTGCGCCAGCAAGGGCAAGAGATGATGGGAGGATTGATATTTTGAAACGCGGGTTATGAAGGATGTATTGAGTGAAATTTGAGGAACCACTTAATGCTTCATATGTTCCTCCTCTGATACGGCTTTTATCGATTCCAAGTGACGAAGTAGCATTGGCTTGTGGGTCGAGGTCTATCAACAAAACCCGCTTGCCATAATAAGCAAGGTATGAACCAAGGTTGATAACTGTAGTCGTTTTGCCAACACCCCCTTTCTGATTCGCTAACGTATATACTAAACCCATGGTAATTAAATCGCCTCCATCGGAGCAGCGTGGACTTCTTCGCTTGTGGGAACACTTGAGAGACCGCCTCTAGTGACTGATATTGTGGCAATTCTGTTAGCGAACTTGGCTGCACCCCAAGGATCTTTATTATGGAAATAATGATAAAAAAAGGCAGTCGCAAAAATATCCCCCGCGCCAGTTGCGTCCACTTCGGGAACTCTTTGCGTTTGTACTCTTCTAATCTCCCCGTTCCAATAAACGACAGCTCCATCAGCCGCTTCGGTGACGACGAGAACTTTGCTTGACATTGCAAATTCCTCAATTCTTTGATTGTCGCAATTGATATCCTCGTTGCTTATCACGGCAGCATTTGCATGATCAAGAACAAAGCGCGACTCCAGCCACTCCCCAGGGTGTATCATTCCGTCTTTATAAAACTCGCGCAACCATCCCTGTGGTGTAACTCCTACGAAAGAATTATGAAAACTGCGTATGATACTAGGATCTACTTCTTGGGCAATTGGGCAGAGATGAACAATTGGTGTTTTTAACCACGTTTCTGGAATAATATTCTGCCGTAATATTGGTGCTCTGTGATAAATATATTGAATCCTTCCGTTTGATGTGGGAACGTTTTCGTAAGTTGTTGATCTTTCTGTTGGATAATTAATGATTTGGATACCTTCTAGAATATCTAGCGGTAGTTCGTAACCCCATGATGTGACTATTCCAACTTGAAGCCCCAGCGCTTTGGCGGTGAGTGCGGAATATGCCGCTGTACCACCTAGTCTTTTCCCTTCTGGAGTGATATCTAGAGATAAATGACCAATGACCAGGTAATCAATGGATTCTGGATAGTTTCGGATTAACATGAGAGAATTATACCCGAAAGAAAATTGCCTCCGGCGTTGATTTTGGAGGCAATTAGTTTTTATTCATTACTATTTGGGATAGATAACTACTTTACGATGCGAACCTTCTCCCGTGCTTTCTGTATACACTTTCGGATGATCTTTTAATGCGATATGAATTATTCTTCGTTCGTTTGGAGGCATTGGTTCAAGTGCAAGGGAGCGACCTCTCTCGATAACTTCTTCTGCCATACGAGCAGCAATTTTTTGCAACTGTTGCTCTTTCCTAGTGCGGTATCCTTCAACATCTACAATTAAGTAGATTGCTTTGCCAATTTCTCTACTGATGATCAATCTGGCGATGTATTGTATAGCATTAAGGGTTTCTGCGTTTTTTCCTATTAAGATGCTTAGGTCGTTGCCATTTATATCAACAAGCAGGGGTTTGGTTCCGCTTTTGTCATCCATTTCTCCAAAGTGAACGGAAACTTCAGCATTGACATTCATTTTTTGGAGTAACTCGTCAATAGTTTCTTTTGCAACTAAGAGCACCTTATTTTCGCTTGATGTTTGTATATCAGGCGAGGTTGCTGTCGGAGTTTTATCCTCTACTTCTGCATTGGATTCCTTCTCGGAATGGGAATCGGTCTTCTCTTTTGTAGTTGCTTGCTCAATTAAAGGTCCGGTTTCTTTTATCCTCAGGCGTATACGAGCCTGACGAGAACGTAACCCAAATAAGCCTTTACTACCCTCATCTAAAATTTCTACATCAACAGACTCTCTGGGCAAGCCTAAGTTCTGTAACCCTTTTTCAATGGCCTCTTCGATGGTTGGTGCAATTATTTCTAAAGTAGCAGTTTTTTCTGTCATAGAATTTATTACCCGTTTATCTCAAATTATGAGGCAATTTAATAAGTTGCATGAAATATGAAATGTCGATTTGTTATACCTTTAGATTTTTCGGAAGAAGATTTTTCCAATCAACTTTACCCATCAAAGCATATTGAAGTATCGTTGCGAGGTTGCTAATAACAAAGTAGAGCGCTAACCCAGACGAGAAACTATAAGCAAGCCAACCCATAAATACTGGCATATATAGATTCATCGCCTTGGACATAGCTGCGCCTTGGTCATTAGCGTTGGGAGTGGTTGGAGTGATCAATTTTGATTGGACATATGTAGTAATCACAACGATGATTGCTAATACTGGAATTCCAAACCCAAAAGCCATTAATCTTTCCGGTTGGCTCAGATCCATCCAAAGAAAATGGTTGTTGATTGGAATTAAGTCCGCACTATTGGAGAGATGGTGAGAGAGGTTAAATAATTGTAGGGGTGTAACTGCAAGAGAACGAATGATCGCTTGATAGAGCCCGATAATAATTGGAAACTGGATTATCGTTGGCAAACAGGAACCGAATGGGCTTACACCGGCTTCCTTGTATAACTTCATTTGTTCTTGAGCAAACTTCTCTTTATCATCTTTATATTTTTTTTGAATTTCTTTCCATTTTTTGGATTGTTGTAAATCTTGTAATGCCCTTGAACTTTTTACCTGTTGGGCATTTAATGGGTAAATAATTAACCGTATTAAAATAGTAAACAGAATGATGGCGAGTCCAAAATCCTGCCCTACAAATCGGTAAATATACAAAAGGCTATTTACCATCAAACTAATAAAAGAATCCCACATAAGTCAATATCCAGTTCTTATAATATAAATTTTATTTTTTCTCTTCTGGTGTAAAAATCCAGCGTTGATTGCCATTTTCATCGTAAGCCATTAAAAGCGCATCGCTTTTATTATTGGCGACCAGAATTGTACCATTTGAATAAATTGGTCCTGCATATAGATCTCCATCTATTTGCTGGCTCCATTTAATGGCACCTTCATCGTTGACGCTCACAATTTTACCGTCAACGGTTGTGAAGATAATTTGTCCATTAAGTACTAGAGGTTCGCCTACGATTGCTTCTCCAGGTTGTATCTGCCAAATTTGCGATCCGGATTTTCTATCGATTGAGTAAAAATTACCGCTTAAGTCACCGAAATAAATTCTATCACCTTCGATTGTGGGTCCAGACCAGATCCAATTACTTGTTCCAAATTTCCACATGGTTTGTTTGTTGGAAACATCAATAGCATACATTTCTTTGCCATAAGTGCCAACATATAAGATCTTTTCGTCGCTGATTGCAGGTTTACCTACTATCGCGCCTCCCAAATCATCGCTTTTCCAAATTAAATCACCTGAATTTGTATCAATGATGTACAAGTGGTGATCCATCGATGGAACATAAATGCAGTCACAATTTTCATCACTGATGGGAGATGACCAGATTGGTTTTGTTGTTTCAAAGGGAGGCCAAAGTTCCTTCCCGTCTAGGGAAAGCGCGTAAAGGAAATTGTCTGAGGAAGGCGCAAAAATACCTTTTTCTGTAATTAATGCGCTCCCGATATATCTGCCCTCGCTTTTTTCAAAAGTCCAATTTTTAACCCCTGTCTGCGGGTCCAAACTATACAAGACGCCATTGTAACCACCGATTATTAATTGACCATCGTCAGAAATCGTTGGCGCAGCATAAAATGTGATTTTCGAATCAGGTTGTGTTGGAAATCGCCATGCCTCTGTTCCCGTGTCCAAATTAACAGCATATACATGGTTATTAAAGGATAAATATGCTTTGGTATCGTCAGCAGACAAACTTGGCCATCCTGACGCAGTCATTGTACGTCCCGAGCAGGCTCCTAAAATAAGGGGGAAAGCGGATAGGAATAAAATAATTATATATTTCTTTAGTTTCATAGTAGTAAGGTTTTTTCTAGTATTTTTATTTATGGGACAGGATCAAATCCCCCAGGGTTGAAGGGATTACAACGTAAAACACGCCAAGCAGCCATCAATCCACCTTTAAGCACACCATATTTATAAATGGCTTCATATCCGTAGTGGGAACAAGTGGGGTAGAAGCGGCATGTATTTCCCGGTAAGGCTTTGGATATGGTGAGTTGGTAAAGACGGATTATTGCAAGAAGAATTAACCTTGGTACGTTTACGATTTTAAATGGGATATCACGAAGGCGAAGTTGCTCACCATGTTTATGTGGTTCAGCAAGGTTTGAAAGATGCAGATCGGGTAATTTATGGGTATCAGTATTAATCGACATTATTTTCATTTACCAGTTGTGATTTCAATAATATAGAATGGACTGAAGACATAATATCCTTGAAATTCGCGTCCAGAAGTGGCTTTCTTGCGATCAGGACAATATCCCAACCTATTTTTAATTTTGGCACTATCATTTTCATGGTCGCACGCATAC
>DUEG01000140.1 GCA_011176615.1 Anaerolineae bacterium
ATTCCTCGCCTAAAATCGTTATCTTGTCAGGTTTATTGGGTACCATGCAGAGAAATTCGAATGGTTCATTTCCAATGTTTGTGTACCAATGAGGAATTCCCGCAGGGATAAAAACCACATCCCCCTTCTGCACTTCATATATCTTTCCCCCGATGCTGATTCTTGCATGTCCGTTCAATACATATTGTTCATGCTCAACCTCGTTAGTATGGTTTGGCATACCTCCGCCAGGCTGCATCACAAAGCGGCGCATGGCAAAATTAGGGGCTTCATCTGACGAAATCAACACTTGTTTGGTTGTGCCTTTTCCTGCCCCGATAACTGTTCCAGTTACATCACGAGTATGTTTTACAGACATTATTCACCTCAATAGTATCTTCTGGTTTCTCTTGTTTCAATATTGTTAGGTCAAACTCGGTATCGAGTATATTAAACAATCCAAAGAGGTCCAACAAGAAAGCTTGATTAATTGATCTTTTGCCTTGCCACTTGGCAAATTATATCGCAAGTCTTTTCGTTTGCGTTATGCTTTAAATTACAAATATCTCGCGGCTCAAATCGACGGGTTACATTTTATTTCCCGATCCCTTTAGGAAAAACAACGCAATGCGCGCTTGCTAAAAATTACCTTATGCAAGGTTAAATATACAAATCCCTCTTCGAGTAAGTACTATATGCCCCAATCAAAGAGACCACAATAATTGCAACAGACAACCACACAAAGGTCATATCAAGCCTTGACTCATGCAATAATCTGGCAGAATCAAAATATTTGAATGGGGAAAAATATTTAAGGAACTCCAGTTTATCACTCATCCCGGAAATAACTGAAAAGAAATAGGTTCCAAGTAATATGGATACTGCTAAAGAGCCTGCTCGTTTATATTGTTTCATCGCAGATCCGAGGAAGATGCCAATTGACAAGAATATTGTTTGCATAATGAAAAGCGCCAGCATACCGAGGGACAAAAAATTGTAGAATTCACTATCAGGTTGATATTTTGACGTAGCAGCCAAAGTGATTCCCCAGGTGATAAGCAACAAACCAATACAATTCACAAATGCAGCAAGGGTTTTTGCTGTAATAATTTTGCTCCTTGTAACCGGTAAAGATAGTGAAAACTCGACAGTTTTATCTCGCTCTTCTTTAGAAATGATATCGCTGCCCCACATCGCAGCGGCAATTGACAAGATTAGAGCAAAGAAATTAAACATCACACCAAAAAAGCCCGTGATAGTGGTCAGGTTAAAAGCGTTCATGTCGAATGCTGATAACAAAGCCTTTGGCATACTGTTTATTATTACTAACAGTTCAGGATTATTATAATACGCAGAAAATTTTTCAAACCCCGCGAAACAAAAGAACATTACGATGCCCCCCCATATAAGCAGGGATTTGAAATTCGCCCTTAATTCTCTGAAAAAGATATTCACCTCTACTCCTCCTTACACCGCCGAGCGGATATTTCTCTTCGAATACAGCACATAACTGCCAACCACAGAAATCAGGATTGCAGATACGCTTATCCATGCCATAGGAAAGTTATATCCCGAGTGTTTGATAATATAGTTTGGTTCAAAATGCTTAAAAGGAGATATGATCTCCAATGTTTCTTTACCAATCATTCCCCCAAAGGCATTCAACACGTACATTCCAAACGCTAATGCCATGGAATACGGTGTCACGCTCCTGATCCTTTTTACTAACAATGAAATCAACATTCCAACACTGAAGAAGAACGCTTGAAAAATCACAATACTGAGAAGTAACAATATGATAGGTTTTGTCTCAATTGCTTTTCCACCACTGTACGTATTGAGAAACACGAAACTGCTGATCCAAACAACAATATTTGTAATGGTCAAACAAGTGATCGCAGCGAGTAATTTACTGGTTAATATTTGTGTACGGCGAACGGGTTTCGCGAGCAAGAAATCGGCAGTCAATTCCGTTTCCTCAATAGAAACTAATGAAAATCCATAATTCGCTGCCTGGATCGACAGACAAATCTGAACAAAAAGGAAAACGAGTCCATAAAAGCCCACAATATTTGATAAATCCACATCTGTCATTCCAAAGGCGATTAAAAATTCCTTTGGAAAACTCGACAAAACTCTATTCAGTAATTCTGCATCTTTTGCAAATGAAGGATAAATTGCCAGGTAGACAAAAATCAAACAAGCAATTGACAAAGACCAAATAACCATTGATTTAAAGTGCATTTTAAATTCTTGCTTGTATATATTCATAGTCCTCACCTATTCGTAGTAATGCATAAAGATTTCTTCTAACGTCGGCTCTTCAATTGTTAGATCGGTTATTCTTTGCTCGCTGATTATTCTCGTTATCTGATTAATATCGCCCTTAAAGAAAAAATTCACGGCACCATTATTCTTTTCCAGTTTGCTAACACCCTCAATCTCAAAACGTTTTTCGTCAACTTCACTACCAAGTATCCGAACCTTTTTATAAGTGTCTTTTTGTAATTTTTCTATATCTTGAATGTCAATGATGCTGCCTTCTTTGATAATTGCGACTCTATTACACAATTTCTGCACTTCTCCAAGAATATGCGACGAGAAGAAAACCGTTACGCCTCGTTTGTTTTCTTCTTTGATTAAATTAAAGAATTTTCGCTGCATAAGAGGATCAAGCCCACTCGTAGGCTCATCTAATAAGATCAATTTAGGTTGATGCAAAAGACCTTGCACAATGCCCACTTTCTTCTTATTTCCATAGGAAAGATCATCTATTCTACGGTTTAGATCAAGTTCCATGAGTTCGGATAACTCAACCATCCTTTTTGTGCAATCCTTTTTATAAAAACTTGCAGAATATTTAAGCAAGTCAATGACTTTCATCCTTTCGTAATAAAAAACCTCGGATGGCAAATATCCAATTTCTTGCCTTAACTCGGGACCATACTTGATACAATCCTTACCAAAGATTTTCGCTTCTCCTCCGCTGGGAAAGATCAAAGACAATAACAGTCTGATCGTCGTTGATTTTCCAGCCCCGTTGGGCCCGACGAAACCAAATATTTCTCCTTCATCCACGTTAAACGATACATTAACGATCCCCCTGGCTTTTCCATAATATTTTGTCAGATTGTTGACCTCAATTATGCTCACAGTTCCGCTCCTTGTTTTGAAAATACTTTGCGTAAAAATTTTTAAGTATCTGCTGTTGTTTTTTTGATTCTCGCTATATTTTTATTTGCCAACACCATTCTTGAGAAAATCCAGATATTTGTCAATGGTTTCAAACATTTTTGCGTCATAGTCTTCTGCAATATATTCAGTATGGTACTCGATAACAAGCGTGGTCATCGACGCA
>DUEG01000141.1 GCA_011176615.1 Anaerolineae bacterium
ATTTAATACTGATGCGCTTGCCAACACCATAAGGACCACCGACCCAACCAGTATTAATTAGCCATGTTGTCGTTCCATATCGGAGTATCTTGCGCTTCAATAATTCCGCATAATACGCTGGATGATGTACCATAAATGGAGCCCCAAAACACGCACTAAACGTGATCTCCGGCTCTTCGCCAATTCCAACTTCCGTCCCCCCGACTTTTGATGTGTATCCCGAAATAAAATGGTACAACGCTTGCTCAGGGGTTAATCTTGCTATCGGTGGCATAACACCCGATGCATCACACGTCAAAAATATGATGTTTTTTGGATGTCCTCCCATGCTTGTGGAGGATGCATTATCTATGTAGTTTAGCGGATAAGAGGCGCGTGTATTTTCGGTTATCTCATCATCGTCTAAATCAACCATTCGAGTGACTGGATCGGCGATGACATTTTCGAGAATTGTTCCAAATTTGTGAGTACAAGCGTAAATTTCCGGTTCAGCAGTGGGTGACAGTTGGATGATTTTTGCATAACAACCACCCTCAAAGTTAAAAACTCCATCGTCGCACCACCCATGTTCGTCATCTCCTATCAATTGGCGATTCGGATCTGCAGATAATGTAGTTTTCCCCGTTCCAGACAAACCAAAAAATAGCGCCACATCACTTGGATCATCTCCTTGGTTAGCAGAGCAGTGCATTGTCATAACCCCATCGAGTGGCAAGATATAATTCATTAAGGTAAATATGGTTTTCTTGACTTCACCACCATATCCAGAATCTGTAATAATTCCGATATTTCTTTGAAAATTTATCCCGATGAACGTGCTCGTCCTCGTACCATCAATAGGTTCAAAGGCTTTGAAAGATGGAATAGCCACAAGTACAAAATCTGGAGTGAATTGTTTGTATTCTTCAGCGGATTTTGGCAAAATGAACATATTTCTTGCAAATATGCTGTGCCAAGCAAATTCTGTGATGACCCGAATGCTCATCTGATGGTCAGGATTTGCCCCAACATAGCAGTCTTGTACAAAAAGATCGCGTCCTTGTAAATATCCTTGTAAACGATTATATAATTCGTCGAATTGATCTGGGTTGAAGGGACGATTATATTCTCCCCACCAGATGTGTTCTTCTGTAGTGGGCTCTCTTACAATATATTTGTCATTTGCAGCGCGTGCGGTATGCTTACCAGATTTAACTACAATTGAGCCACCTTTGGAAATGACTCCTTCACCACGGAAAACAACCTCTTCGTATAAGGCTTCAGTTGGTAAATTCCAATATTCTTTTCTTAAATTAGTAAATCCATGGTTACTCAAACCATAAGAACTTTTAAGGGTTTCCGCTTGGTATTCAGCAGGTGTTTTAATGTTTAGTATATTGTTCGTTGACATATTTACATCCAATCCCGGATACATTTACGATCGCCAATAAATATTTCATTTGGGGCCTCTGGGTCCAATGCCCATCGAATACGTTCGACCCCTTCAATTGCATCTTTTACTGAGCCAGCATAACTTAATCTCAGGTGTCCCTCCATTCCAAAATCGACTCCTGGTACTGTCACAACCAGGGCTTTCTCAAGGAGAAACTCCGCCAGTTCGACAGAATCTTGAGAATACGCCCGAAAATCAGGAAGGCAGTAAAAAGTACCATCCGGAGGAAATACGTAAACATCATTGATCGCCTTCATCTCCGAAAGGATTACCTTTCTATTATTTTCGATGGTCATACGAAGATTATCCACAACTCCTTGCTGACCAGTCAAAGCACCTTCGGCTGCTGCTTGTAACACAACAGATGGGCAAGAAGTTGTGTTTGCTTGAATGTTAACCATGATTTCAGTTAATTTTCTTGGAGCAATAACCCATCCAATTCGAAAACCTGTCATCCCATAAAGTTTTGATACACCATTTATAACAATAATCTTTGAATTTTCTGTATCCTTATTTGTATACTTGTAACCGGGTTCCCATTTCTTTCCCGAGAAAACTAATCGATGATAAATGTCATCCATGATCAAGTATATACCTTTGGTCTCACAAAAATCCACGATCTCACCTATGAAATCTGGGGGATACATTGCGCCGGACGGATTATTTGGACTATTCAAAATAATCGCTTTTGTATATGAACTCACGGAACGTTTAATGTCTTCCATTCTGTGATAAAAAGTGCCGTCTTCCGGGGTTACAATAACAGGGATTCCATATGCCATTTTTACCATTTCAGGGTAACTAACCCAATAAGGAGCCAAGAGGATTACCTCATCTTGGGGATCAACAATAGAGTAAATCACATTGAATAGTGACTGCTTAGCACCCGTTGAAACAATTATATTTTCTGGAGAAACGAGACGACCATAATATTCTTCAGTGTAACGAATAATGGCTTTTTTTAGAGATGGTATTCCATCAGTGGGCGTATATTTCACATCTCCTGCATTTAATTTTCCTGCCGAACCCAATATTGCCCCGATAGGAGCCTTGTTTTTAGGCTCTCCTATTCCTAAATGGATTACTGGTTCACCTAATACTCTTAATTGTCTTGCTTTTTCATTTAGAGTAAGGGTAGCAGAAGGTTTTATCTGTCTTGCTTGATGACTAAGACTCATATCCTGTAGGCTCCATTTCATTTTAAAATGTTTTTGTATTTTATCAGATAAAGCATTAGCAAATAATATGACTTTTACTAAATATTTATGGATTTCATGGGGGAGGGGATTCTTCATATCGATAAATTTATTTTGAATATACTATATTTATCGAACACAAATCCTAAAAAAATAACCTTTCAGTACATTTATATTTTTAGAAATATTAGGAGGGGGGATGACAAAATGGAAAATTAATTATATAATTAGAATGCTTTTGATAAGTACCATTATCATAAACATAAAGTTAATCAAATGACAGGTGATCTATAATGAAATATTCAATTCAGGAATCCATTAACCATTATCTCGAAACAGTAAAATTCTCTCGTAGCACCAATACGGAACGAACTTATCGTAACGCTCTTAATGTGTTCCAACAAGATCTTATTGACAATGGTATAGATTTAAACGGAGATGTTTCCTTCATAAATGAAAGCGTCATGATTTCATTTATCTCTTCATTGAAAAACTATTCTCCCGCTACAGAACGCCTTTATATTACAGCCTCAGCCGGATATTTTGAATATCTCGCCGCTGAGCACTTATCACAAATCAATCTTCCACGTATGAGGCTGTTAATTCGCCAAAGAGCACGGCGACCTGGGATTCGATTACC
>DUEG01000142.1 GCA_011176615.1 Anaerolineae bacterium
AAACGCCAGTGCCAAACAAGGCTTCGGTGTAAAGCCACTGAGGTGACCAGCCACCACCCTGGAGAATACCACGCTGCAGGGTGTAAGCAACATCTTCTGGGGTTAGGTCTTGACCTTCGTGGAATTTGACACCCTGGCGGATGTGGAAGACATAGGTCATGCCGTCTTCTGAGATTTCCCATGACTCTGCCAGAGAGGGGACGAAGGAAGTCGCATCCGCACCGTTGTAGGTGACCAGTTGGTCGTATATATTTTGGATGACCGCATCGCCGGCGGATTCATAGTTCCAAGCCGGGTCAAGCGTATCTGTATCGCCAGCGCCTGTGACATCTACGAAGGTAGTAGGATCCTTGGATTTAAATTCGACTGCACCGGGTTCCACAACCTCAGGCGTGACAACAACAGTCTTGACCACCTCAACCGGTTCGCCTTCAACGACTTCGGTTACAACAACTGTCTTGACGACAGTTTCGGGGGTGGGTTGGGCACAACTTGTGAGCAAAATGCCGCCCACGACCAGTAGTGCCATTACTAAAACAATTGTAAAACGTTTTTTGTTCATTTTCTCCTCCAATTCGAGAAAAGTTTGATTGAACTACAATATTTGTTTGATTGGATCAACTTTTTATTCATTGTAAAAATATTTTTTATTAAAGGCTACCACCTCCTTTCTAATTGAAGGCTGTTAGTTGACCGGTTTACCTGCTTGAACACTATTTTCTTTCTCTTTCTGACGGTTCATGATATTCGCGCTGTGCGGGTTTTCAGGCTTGACAAAATGGCAGGCGCAGAAATGTCCTGGGGTGATCTCCAAGTAAGGGGGATCTTCCTGGAAGCAAATATCCTCAGCGATTGGGCAGCGAGTGTTGAAATTGCAACCTTTGGGTGGATTTGCAGGACTGGGCAGGTCGCCTTTCAGTAAAATACGTTTCCGGTTTTCTTCTATCTCAGGGTCGGGTATTGGCACAGCAGAGAGCAACGCTTGGGTATATGGATGATAAGGGTTATTAAAAACTTCCTCTCTCTCGCCCATTTCAACAATTTTGCCTAAGTACATAATCGCCACTCGGTCACTGATATGCCGTACCATGCTTAAGTCATGGGCGATAAAAATGTATGTGAGTTTTAATTTCTTTTGAAGTTCTTCTAATAGATTAACCACCTGCGCTTGAATAGAGACATCCAGCGCGGAAATAGGTTCGTCGCAAATAATTAGTTCTGGATTTAGGGCGAGTGCGCGTGCTATCCCAATGCGCTGACGTTGTCCGCCGGAAAATTCGTGGGGGTAACGAGTCATCAGCGAGGGGTTTAATCCAACCAGTTGCATTAGTTCTGCGACCCGTTCTTTGCGTTTATTTCGGGGGACTAATTGGTGAACAGCGAGTGGTTCGCTGATAATGCGGAAAACGCTCTGGCGCGGGTTGAGCGATGCGTAGGGGTCCTGAAAGATCATCTGCATCTTTTGATGTAGATGGCGCAGTTCATCGCCGTGCAAGGTATTAACGGGTTTGCCTTTGAAAACCACCTTGCCCGCCGTCGGTTTATACAGCCGGATGATTGCTCTTCCAGATGTGGTTTTGCCACAACCGCTTTCGCCTACCAACCCTAGCGTTTCTCCGTGTCTCACGTATAAACTAACATCGTCCACGGCTTTGACATCACCGACTTGTCTTTTGAATACGCCGCGGTAGATTGGGAAATACATTTTAAGGTTTTCGACATTAAGGATGATATCTTGTTGCATTGGCATTAAACCTTCCTTACCCGTTCTTTTTCCCAACAGGCTACCAGATGCCCATCACCAATGGATTCAAGGATGGGCTTTTCGTATTTGCAACGTTCCACTGCATAGGTACAACGGGGGTAAAATGGACAACCTGGGGGGATTTCAAGCAAATCTGGTGGCTCTCCTTTGATGGAGTACAGTTTGTCCTTGCGGGTGGTGTCTGGTCTTGGTAGAGAGCCAAGTAAACCTACAGTATAAGGATGATGCGGGTTATGATAAATTTCTTTTACCGATCCAAATTCGATAAACGATCCGGCATACATCACTGCTACGCGCTGTGCCAAGCCAGCGATAACACCCAAATCATGGGTGATCCAGATAAGCGCTTGTCCGAGTTGCTCGCGCAATTGTTTAACTAAGTCGATGATTTGCGCTTGTATGGTGACATCTAGGGCTGTTGTCGGCTCATCAGCAATCAAAAGAGAAGGATTACATGAGAGCGCCATAGCAATTATTGCTCGTTGGCGCATTCCGCCTGAGAATTGATGGGGATAATCACCCAGCCTTTGCTTTGCCATGGGGATACCAACCATATCCAGCAATTCGCCTGCCCGTTCAAGGGCTTCCTTTTCAGACAACCCCTGATGTAACCTCAGCCCTTCAGTTAACTGGAGACCGATCGTGAGCACAGGATTGAGCGAAGTCATTGGGTCTTGAAAAATCATGGCAATCTGGTCGCCGCGTATTGCGCGCATCTCTTCCTCGCTAAGCGTGAGTAATTCTTTCCCGAAGAAATTGATGCTGTCGGCTTCTATCTTTGCTGGGGGTTGTTGAAGCAGACGCATGATGGAGAGTACAGAGACGCTTTTCCCGCAGCCACTTTCTCCAACCAGACCGAGTGTTTCCCCCTCATGGAGTTGGTAAGAGATGCCATTTACAGCGTGGACGATACCATCATCAGTTTTGAACGTGGTGCGGAGATTCTTTACATCTAAGATAACAGGTTTATCGTTCAATGATATGCCGCCTCCAATATATATCGTCGATTTTTAGGATATTATTTTCGTTCTATAGTGTTATTGGAGCCGCATATATGTGTCAATACTCGCATACAGCGGCAGCAATACCAATGATGCTTTGACATTTGTTAATAAACTAGGACAGATAAATGTCTACGGTGGTTTTTAAGTTCCATTATTGTTGATGTTTGAATACAATAAATTTAGTTTCCTCTAATAAGAAGCTTTTTTCGTGGACATTAAAAATTATAACATATTACGATATTATTCATTGAAGAAAAAATGAATAAAAGTGGTTTTTCCCTGTTCATTATAGGTGGGCCCGGTAGGATTCGAACCTACGACCGAGCGGTTATGAGCCGCCTGCTCTGCCGCTGAGCTACGGGCCCTCGACTTTTCCTAGAGCGGGCGACCGGATTCGAACCGGCGAATGTCAGCTTGGAAGGCTGATGCCTTACCACTTGGCGACGCCCGCATTTGCGAACATGATTTTACCGTGATGCACTAATCCGGTCAAGCATATTGAAGATTTCCTGAACATCTATTGACCAATATTTAGGGAAAAGGGGGATGCTCAGCGGTAATATGTCCATTTTGACCATTGATAAGGATGTGGTAGAGGGAACCACGGTAATAGTAAGATGCCAGCCAGGCGGGGATGAAGATTAGTTTGCTATCCTGGATGGTTAAATCTTGGATATCGATCTCATGTTGGTTAATTTTAGAGCCAGACTCTTCAAGTTCCTTTCTGTATAGACTTGATGCTTCTATACGCGCCTCAGCAATTGCTTCATCTTGGGAGACATTTGCTGCCTCAATGGGGGCATTTAATGAAGTTGTGGCATGATAAGGGTTGAGATCATCATAAGCATATTCGTTGAGCCCAAAGATGAGTTCGTCGGATAAATGTTTGGTGGCTGAAATGGGGATGTTCTCAAATTTTAATGACCGCTTCTGCTCTTGTCCGGGCGAAACAGGTTCATTCCAATTTGGTAATGATTCGGGAGCAAGGGTAATCTGAAAGACCCATACAGGCAGGTAGATTGCAGGCATTGTTGTGAGTGTGTTGGTGTCAATGCGAACATCCTCCTCCTTGAGGAATGTGGATAGAATGTTGTTAGCAGATCCCGAATCAATGGTGAAGGGAATGATGCCATCGGCTGGCGTGAAAGCGCGCTTTCGAGCATCTCTCTGTGTAAAGGACGTCAGGCAGTATGGGCAGGTGATTGAATGTATCTGAGTGGGAAGCAGATATCCAGCACCGCAAGATGGGCATACGACGGCTTCTTGGGAAATACCCTGATTGATTTGCGCTTGGTTGCTTTTAGCGTTGTTTTGAATGGGATATAGTGATGTGAGGATTTCGGCTCTCTCTCGTTCCTCCTGCTCAAGGATTTGTGTCTTAATTTTGGAGAGGGCTTTCTCAGCAAGGTTTCGGATGTCCTCATTAGGGGCAGCAAGCAGTGCTTCCTCAGCGTACTTGCGCTTATCGCTCAGGTTTGGTTCCAAGTTTGCCAACCAGAGCGCAACTCCTGACTTCTGTTTGGGAGTCAGCGGATATTCTTTGGCTTTTTTGAAGCGTTTTAGGGCGGTCTGTTTGTCACCTGCCGTGGCTCGTCGAACGCCCTCACTGATTAGCCTTTGAATGGTGCTCGAAAGTTCTGGAGATTGGTATCCACAGTGTTCGCAATAGGGAAGAAAATCAGCGGGGTCATAGACCGTTTTATGACCGCATTTTGGGCAGATAAATATTGACATTTTAATTCTTTCCAATTAAGAATGAGCCTTGCGAACTATAAGATGGGCACGTATATTGTACTCTTTTTTTGATTGTATAAAACCCGAGGGGGAAAGTCAAGGAAAATGGGGAAGATTGTTGAAAAATATATAGATAACTAGTTTGTATGAAGTCCAGTTTATTGCTAAGAGAGATGCCTGCTTGGTTATGTGGGTGTGATAACGTTCTGATAGGGTAACTATTGTTAATCGAGGTAACCCCGCGTGACGCTTACCCTTCCCTTGAAGGCGGGTAACTAAGTTGAGATTTCCAACATGTTGTCATACAAGATTTCTTGTTTTGTCTAAATGGCAATTGGTTTTGAACACGATGTGTGAATCGTGATTTGGATTGCAGTTCCATAGTGCCGTTTTTAAAAGCGGCGATTAGGTGTCAGCGCATACAGATAATTTGTTGCGCTTATTTCAACCCTGAGTGTAGGAAACTTTGGATGAAACGGCGCTGGAAGATTAGGAAAACGATGAAAAGCGGGGCAACTACCATCAAGGTCGCTGCGCTGAGTAGTGACCATTGCGCTCCGATTTCGCTCAACTGGGTGAAGCGTACGAGACCAGCGGTCAGTGGACGGCTTTTGTCGCTGTTAGTGATGATCAGCGGCCAGAGGAATTCGTTCCAGTGCCATGTTGCTGAGGAGAGACCAAAAGCGACCAGGGCGGGAATCGAAGGCGGTAGGTACACATTCAGAATCAGTTGCCACCAGGTACACCCATCAATAATGCCTGCATCTACCAGGTCGCGCGGTACATCTAAGAATGCCTGACGCATCAGGAAAGTGCCAAAGGCTGAACCAAAATAGGGGATGGCAATTGCTAATCTTGTATCGAATAGTCCCATCCATCGAATCGTGGCGAAGTTAGGCGCTAAAAGAGCGGAGGTGGGGATCATCATTTGCAGCAAGATGAAAAAGAAAATCCAACGTTTACCGAAAAATTGATAATTTGCCAGGGCAAATCCTGACAGCACGATGGTAACGAACTGAACAGCCAGAATAGTGACGACAATGATAATGGTGTTTATGTAATATTGCCCAAAGGGCGCCATCGACCAGGCGTGCAAGTAGTTCTCTAAGGTAACGCTGTTGCTGAACCATACATCGCCGACACTCATTGCATCATTGGCTGGACGGAAGGAGGCGATGATCGCCCAAATGATTGGCACTGACCATAGAATAGCGAGAAAGGCTGCCAGCAGATTGGTTATCCAGTATCCGAAGCGTTTCAGAAATCGCTTAGAGTGCTCAGAAGATGAACCCATATTATGCCTCCTTGCGCTCTGTGGTGATAAAGTTGGTTATGGTGAAAGCCAGCAAGATGATGACAAAAATCACGGTAAT
>DUEG01000143.1 GCA_011176615.1 Anaerolineae bacterium
TAAATTCTTCGCCATATTAACAGTGTTTTTACCTATGCAATCGTCCGCAAAATAAACTTTTGCCTTGATTAATTTAGAAAGGTGTTCTGCAACGGGTTTTAATGACAGTTTAGGATCCGGCTTTCCTTTGGGTCTCCCCAAATGAGAACAGAGTATCAAAGCAGCCCCATTTTCAATAAGATAATTAATTGTTGGTAGAGCGGCTCTAATTCTTGTATCGTCTGTAATTTTTCCATCTTTTAGCGGCACATTAAAATCAACTCTTACCAAAACCCTTTTGCTTCTAAAATCATTATCTCTAATTGTTCTTTTGTTAAACATAATTCACCCACAATAAAACCCCCCAGGATTTTTATCATCCTGGGGGCAAGTATTAATTTTTATAGGAATTTAGCAATTTTCGCTGCCAAATCTGCTGTACGAACAGAATAGCCCCATTCATTATCATACCAAGCAACGAATTTTAACATATTCCCATCTATTACTTTGGTTAATGCAGCATCAACGATTGAAGACCTCGAATCACCCTTGTAGTCCATAGATACAAGTGGTTCTTCTTCATAACCAAGGTAACCTTTTAGCGATTCTTCTGAGTATTTCTTAAAGGTTTCATTTACTTCTTCAACAGTTGTAGGTCTCTTCAACTCAACCACACAATCAACGATTGAGACTGTAGGGGTAGGAACTCTAATGGAGTATCCATCCAACTTTCCTTGTAATTCTGGAATTACCAAGCCAATTGCCTTTGCTGCTCCAGTAGTAGTTGGAATAATATTCATTGCTGCAGCCCGCGCTCGTCTCATATCCTTCTTGTGAGCCAAATCTAGAATCTTCTGGTCATTTGTGTAAGAATGTATTGTCACCATTAAACCTTTTACAATTCCAAAATTGTCAAAGATTACTTTTGTGGGGGGTGCCAAACAATTTGTTGTACATGAAGCGTTTGAAATAATATTGTGTTTTTCAGGGTCATAATTTTCATCATTGACTCCCAATACAACTGTAATATCCTCGTTCTTTGCAGGTGCAGATATGATAACTTTCTTCGCACCACCGACTTCAATATGTGTTTGAGGACCAGGGGTCTTACTTGCATCTCTGAAAACGCCTGTACCTTCAATCACAATTTCTACACCCAAATCACTCCAAGGCAATTTTGCTGGATCTCTTTCCGCAAATACTTTTACATGATGTCCATCGATGATCAAGTCGTTTCCTGCAATTTCAACTGTTCCAGGGTATTTTCCGTAACTAGAATCGTATTTGAACAAATGCGCGTTTGTTTTTATTTCAAATAAATCATTAATCGCAACCAATTCTAATTCACCAACATATTTCTCCATTAGAACCTTTGTAATTTGTCGACCAATTCGTCCAAATCCATTGATTCCCACTTTTACTGACATAGTACTACCTCCATTGAT
Source organism: Anaerolineae bacterium (assembly GCA_011176615.1). Lineage (GTDB taxonomy): Bacteria > Chloroflexota > Anaerolineae > Anaerolineales > UBA11858 > G519. Next base: position 1,425 of record DUEG01000143.1, read on the forward strand.
TGTAATAAAGTTTATCGTGAGGCGGTGATATTCACATCCTCTTAACTTCAATTTTGCAATTTTGTATTATATCTTAATAACCAGAAAATATAGTCCTTCGTTTTCATGTAAAAAGATTGCCAGGTTTTAATCAATCTACATATTCTGCTTAGCAGTTTTAAACATTTTGATATTTCTCCTATTCCTATGTATAAAGCCATTATTCTATCAATGGACCTGTTCTTTCTTGCAATAAATCGATTAAGACTCTGGAAATCTTCTCAGATGAATGATGCCATGGCTCTTCTTCATCTAACAAATCCGCTTGATAGACCAAATATTCTTGTAATTCTTCCAAATCTGTAAACACCCATTCCATATTTTCCGCCAAATTACTTAAATAATGATTATTCGCTACGATCAAATCAAACAACTTATCACCACAATGTTCCAAAATAACATTAATATGGTCCTTACAAGTATAACCATCAGTTTCTCCAGGCTGGGTTGCTACATTACAAACATAAATTTTTAATGCTTGGGTTGTCCTAATTGCTTCCAATACGTCTGGTACCAATAAATTTGGTAATATGCTTGTATATAAACTTCCTGGACCAATTACAACCAAATCCGCATTTAATATTGTTTTCACAACACTAGGATACGCCGGCGGATTATTTGGCTCTAACCAAATATGCCTGATACGCCCCTTCGTCATTGGAATAAGGCTTTCTCCCTTTACCCTTACTTCCTGGGTAGAATTTGAAGGCAAAATGTCCGCAACCAATTTAACATCATGAAGCGTTGCCGGCATTACTTTCCCGTGGACTGCCAGAACACGCCCTGACTCTGCAATTGCATCTTCAAAACTTCCCACTATTTCTGAAATAGCACTAATAAATAAATTTCCAAACGAGTGACCCTCTAAATCCCCATTTCCAACAGGAAATCTATATTGGAATAATTGTGTCATCATCTCCTCATCGGAAGAAAGCGCTGCCAAACAATTGCGAATATCACCAGGAGGTAATATTCCAAGCGATTCTCTTAGCCTACCCGAGGAACCACCGTCATCGGCGACAGTAACTACAGCGGTAAGATTATATGAATACTCTTTAAGCCCTCTAAGTAAAGTTGCTAAACCATGCCCCCCTCCAATCACCACAATCTTCGGCCCTCTCTCCTTTCTTCTATACCCTGTCAGTGTATCAACGACAACGCTACCGGGCTTCACGAAAGGTGTTAGAACCGCTTGGCTTAGCCCCCAAATTCCACTGATTAATATTATTAAACCAATTCCTCCAAAGATCATTATTCTGATAGATCTTGGAAAAGCCCTCAAGGAAATCATTGAAAGGTATGGAAGCCACCATGTATCAGGAGCATTTCGATATACATCTAGAGCATATAACGCTATTCCAACGCCTATAAATGTTGTCCCAAATAAAATTAATAGCACCCATCTCTTTACCCCTAAACCGGGCGTCAGCCACTGTACAAGTTCTTTAAAATGAGATCTTGATTTTCTTTTTCTAGTCACTTCTTTATTCTTCATCCGAACAGATAATAGCAGGATTTCGCATCCTCGTCAACAGAAGGTGTGCTATACTCCATGTGAATAATTATTCCAACCTTCAAGAGGTTATATGAGCACAAAACGCTGGCAGATCTATCCAACACTCACACCAGAAGCCCAAAAGGAATTATCAAATTATCCTCCTTTTTTTCGACAGATTCTATTCAATCGGGGATATGCTACACAGAAATCTTCGAAAGTATTTTTGGCAGAAATTCCATCCCCTGAACATGACCCCTTTCTCATTCATGGCATTGAGGAAGCAACGAATCGAATATTATTTGCGTTAGAGAAAAAACAGAGTATTTCTGTCTACGGTGATTACGATGTCGATGGCGTTACAGCAACCGCCCTGCTTACACTTTTTCTAAAGTCAGTTGGCGGTTCAGTCACTGGTTATATTCCCAATCGGTTTGACGAAGGTTATAGTTTAAATAAAGAGGCTATTACTAACCTTCACGAGCAAGGCACTGATTTAATTATTACAGTAGATTGTGGCGTAAGGTCAATCGAAGAAGTGGACTATGCGAATACGCTCGGTATCGACATTATCATTAGTGATCACCACCATCCCGGAAACGAACTCCCGAGAGCATTTGCCGTTATCGACCCAAAGCAGTCAGATGATTCTTATCCGGAAAAGAATTTAGCAGGTGTTGGACTCGCTTATAAAATTTCATCGGCAATAAGTCAACGATTAAATTCAAGACAGTACCGCGCAGCCGATTATTTAGATCTCGTCGCCCTTGGAACTGTATCAGATTTAGCGCCTTTGGTTGGTGAAAATCGCTCTCTTGTCCGGGACGGAATAGATCTACTTCGAAGGACAAACCGCCAAGGGTTATATTCCTTGATGAAGGTCTGCGGTATTAATCCTGAAAAGGTAAACGCATCGAATATTGGTTATTCGATTGGACCTCGTCTCAATGCTGCTGGAAGGTTAAACTCTGCTCTCGCTGCATACAACTTGTTAATTTCAGATGATTTGAATGAAGTCAGCAAAATTGCACAAGACCTTGACTACCAAAACAAACAAAGGCAAGAAATTACCATTAAGATTCAAGAAAAGGCAGAAAAACTTGCTATTGAATATGAACCTAATCCGTTATTATTATTTGCTGCCGACAAATCATTTAACCCTGGTGTAGTGGGTTTAGCAGCATCGAAGTTAGCAGAAGAATTTTATCGACCTGCTATCGTTGCTCATATAGGCGACAAATACTCACGCGGTTCTTGCAGGAGTATTCCTGAATTTCATATTACAGAAGCACTTGATCAGTGCAAAGATATTCTCGAACATCATGGAGGACATGCTGCTGCTGCCGGATTCACTGTAAAGAACGAAAATCTTCCCGAATTGCGTAAACGTTTGAGCGAAATCGCCAGTTCTCAGTTAAACAAGATCGACTTACTTCCAACAATAAATGCTGACTTGGAAATAAAACTATCCGAATTAACCCCAGATTTGTTGCCTTATCTAGATAAATTACAGCCAACAGGATACGGAAATCCGCAAGCAAAGTTCTTGTGTCGGGGTCTCCAACCAATCTATCATCGCCAAGTAGGTAGAGACGGGAACCACCTGAAACTAAAAGTTTCGGATGGTTGGATTACATACGATGCCATCGCGTTCAATCAAGGTTATTGGCATGAACACATGCCAAAATATATCGATATTATCTTTACGTTTGAAATAAATGAATACCAAGGAAGAAAGAATTTACAATTAAATATAAAAGATCTAAAGTCTAGCAATTCCAATCTTTAAATTGCTAGACAATTAATCTTGGACTATTCTTTAGAACCGTTTTTTTAGGATTAATTCACAAACCGATATTTTATTAATGTCCACAATGCTGAAAAAGCATCTTTTAGACCTATTTTTTTTCCCTCTTGATAATCCCGCGGATTAAAAGTTATAGGTACCTCAAATAATCTTACCTTCTTCTTTAAAATTTTTGCTGTAAATTCCGGTTCAAAATCGAATCGCTTAGCATTGATCACCAATCCGTCGATTACTTCTCGCTTAAAAACTTTGTAACCCGTTTCCATATCCGTGAGAATTGAATTGTATAATACATTCGTTACAGAGGTAAGCAACTTATTTGCCACCATATGCCAAAACATTGTTGATCGTCTCGGTGCCCCTAGAAAGCGCGAGCCATATACAACCTCAGCAACCCCTTCTTGAATCGGTTGTAGTAACTTCTGGTAATCCCGAGGATCGTATTCTAAATCAGCATCCTGAATTAAAAGCACATCACCAGTCGCATATTTCATTCCTGTGATTATCGCCCCACCTTTTCCCTGATTTTTATCATGCAATACAACACAAATCATTGGATCATCTCTAAACGTTTGGATGATCTCACGGGTGCCGTCCGTTGAAGCATCGTCAACCAAAACAATCTGGTTAGCAATCTTCGTCGCCTGGACACGTTTAATAATCTCTAAAATTGTATTCTTTTCATTATAGATTGGAATAATTACGCTTAAATTCATAAAATGGATTATACCAGTCATCTCTTCTTTTTCAACTGTCATGCTATAATCTTATTTATAAAGCCTAATAACTTAGGGAGTTTTCAATGGTAACGAATGATAGCATGAGGAACCCATCAACCATTAGAGGAGTAACCAGTATATTTAATCCTCCTCCATTAAAAAACATCGCTGACACAGGCCTCTCGCAGTTATGGTTGCAAGACCTTGTTCTCAAGGTTTTATATTTTCAAGGTTACTTAAGTGGGTTCAAAGTGGCAGAAGCAATCACATTACCCTTTGCGGGGATTGTAGATCAGATTCTTGATGCCCTTAAAAAGGAAAAATTCGTAGAAATTAAATCATCTCAGATGGGGCTAGGCGAGGGAGCATATCAATATGCAATCACTGGGGCAGGTATCGCCCGAGCCAGGGAGGCACTTGAAAGAAGCCAGTATGCCGGACCCGCTCCAGTACCCATTGAAGTTTATAATAAATCAATTAGGAAGCAATTCTTAGGTAGAACTATCGTTACAGATCGCATACTCAGACAAGCATTAACGCATTTGGTCCTTTCAGAAGGTACTTTTCAACGTATTGGTCCAGCCGTAAATTCTGGCACCTCCATATTTCTATATGGTCCGCCGGGTAATGGAAAAACAAGTATTGCTAGGGCAATCGGCAAAATTATGCTTCGAGAAACAATGAACATTCCTTATGCAATATATATAGATGGTCAGGTTGTCAAATTATATGATTCGGTTAATCATGAACTAGCACCCTCTTATCAAACACCCCAACGTGGAACAGGTTCGTTAAGATCCAATGCCCGTAGAGACCCGCGTTGGATTCATATTCGCCGCCCTTTCATCGTTGTTGGAGGAGAATTAACATTAGAGGGACTTGATCTTGTTTTTGATGATGTTAATAAATTCTACGAAGCACCTTACCAGGTAAAGGCAAATGGTGGTATTTTGCTCATCGACGATTTCGGCAGGCAACTTATTCGTCCAAGAGACTTGTTAAACAGATGGATTGTTCCACTTGAGAATCGAATAGATTATTTAACCTTACATACGGGTAGAAAAGTCGATGTCCCATTTGACGTGCTTGTCGTTTTTTCTACAAACTTACCTCCTAAAGATTTGGTGGACGAAGCATTTCTTAGAAGACTTCGCCATAAAATCAGAATCGGTGATCCCAATTACGAGGAATATCGAGAGATATTTAAACGCGTCGCCAATGAGACAGGTGTAACTTATAGCGACCAAGGGCTCGCATACTTATTACAAGAATGGTATATCAAACAAGGTCGAAAACTTCGCGCTTCCCATCCCAGGGAATTTTGTAATCAAATTATCGATATTACAAATTACCTAGGTAAAGAACCTGTCATGTCGAAAGAATTAATTGACAAAGCCGCAAGCGCATATTTTGTAGAAATTTAACCTATTCTAAATCCAGATGAATTATGATGAATAGTCTTGAGAAGCCAATGGTTTTTGCACATCGTGGCTCGAGTGCTTACGCGCCTGAAAATACAATGAGTGCATTTGATTTAGCCATAAGCCAAGGAGCAGACGCCATTGAATTAGACACAAAATTATCAGCTGACAATATTCCGGTTGTTATTCATGACTCTTCTGTTGATAGGACAACAAATGGAACAGGCAATGTAGCCAGATTAACTTACCGTGAACTTAGGAATCTAGATGCAGGCAGTTCTTTTGACAAGATATTTTCCGGAGAACGAATACCATCATTAGAAGAGGTCCTTATCACATATAGCGAGAAAATTATCATAAACATTGAGTTAACTAACTATCGTTCACCATCTAACAATTTACCCGAAAGAGTCTCTCAATTAATCAAAAATCTTAATGTCCCACATTCCAACTTGATTGTCTCCTCCTTCAATCCAATTTCTCTAATTAAATTTAACGCAAAATTGCCTGATATTCGCATTGGTCTTCTCACGTTAGGCGGTTTACTCGGTTTATGGGTAAATACGCCATTATCAAGACTTGTCCATAAAGAAGCAATCCATCCAAACAAAGATATGGTGTCGCAAAGATACATCGCCCAACAACATCATAAGGGTTTGAAGGTTCGAGCATATACAGTTAACGAAGAAGAAGCCATGAAACATTTCTTCTCCTGGGGTATCGACGGTATTTTCACTGATGATCCCCCCAAAGCCTTAAAATTACTTGGCAAATCACAAATTTAATTATGCTACCCGTTACATTAATACAACAAGCCTATAATAAAATAGAAGCATATACGCACAGAACACCCCTTAGTTTCGATTCGAAACTAAATATATACATAAAATGGGAAAACCGCCAAATTACAGGCTCTTTCAAATCCCGAGGGGCTTTAAACAAAGTCCTTAATTTAACAAATGCTGAGAAGAAAAAGAGCGTTTTGGCTGCTTCTGCAGGGAATCACGGACAAGGTGTAGCATTTGCTTGTAAACTCTTAAATATACCTGTTACCATCAATGTGCCATCAACCGCTCCAAAGACAAAAATAAAGGCTATAAATAATTTTGGCGCAAGACTAAACATTATCCCTGGTGGTTATGAAGAAGCAGAGAAAGCATCGATCAAACAGGCAAAACAAACCAAGGAAATCTGGATATCTCCATACAATGATCTTCAAGTTATTGCTGGTCAGGGGACAATTGCAATTGAAACAATAAAACAATTAGATTTATTTTCAATTGACATTAAAAACATGAACTGGCTAGTTCCAATCAGTGGTGGCGGTTTAATATCTGGTATTGCTGCCTATATTAAGCACGAATTCCCAGATCATAGGATTATCGGTGTTCAACCTGAAACAAACGCTTTTATGTTTGATATATTAAAAACCGGTACTCAGAATAATACAATTGGACAAGGGACGATCGCGGATGGTCTTGAGGGAAGAGTTGAGAACGAATCAATTACAATTCCTCTTGTAAAAGAATACGTCGATGACATTATTCTCGTATCGGAAAATCAGATAAAAAAAGCAATTGCTTATGCTTGGGTTAAGTATGCCCAGAAAATTGAAGGAGCAGGAGCAGTTCCACTTGCAGCAGTTTTAAGTCATAATTTTATTAACAAACCCGTTTTATTGGTAATATCGGGAGGAAATATTGATCAGAATATCCATAAAAGCATTTTGAGAGATTATGAACACAATCCCACAAAAATCAAGTGAAATTACTCCAGATGAAATAATGATTGTTTGCATGGCTAGGCAAATAAAAGATGGAGATGTCGTGGCTCAGGGAATTGCCACACCCATGGTTACTGCCGCATATCTATTAGCGAGACATACACATGCCCCTAATCTATATTTTATGTCAGCCATTGGACAAGGGATATGTCGAGAACCAGCACCGCTGAGCATTACACAAATAGAAAAACTTTGGCTAGAAAAATCCCTAACAAATATCGGTTTTGTAAGAGCATCTTTAGAAGGATTGCCTACTTTAACCCCAAAAGAATTTTTTCGTCCTGCACAAATGAACCAATCAGGTAATTTCAACAATATTGCTTTTGGCAAGAATTATCGAAAACCTAGACTTCGTCTACCTGGAACTGGCGGTATTCCTGACGTAACAACATACTCCTCTAATATCTATCTCTATGTTCCTAGACATAGCAAAATAACTTTTGTTGAAACGCTTGACTTTCATTCTGGATTGGTTTACAAACCCAATGAATCCCAATTCGAAGGACCTAAATTCTTGGTCACAGATCTTGGGCAATTCGATTTCATTCAAAACAAAATGAGATTAATCTCACTTCACCCTGGAATATCATTAAAAGAAGTTCAACTAAAAACTGGTTTCAATTTTGAGGTTCCCGAGAATCTATCAACCACACAATTACCTACAAAAGAGGAATTATATTACCTTCGCCAAGTAGTTGATCCTCTTAATAGCAGAAAACTCGAGATGCTACGTGGTTCCAAGAGAAAAGAACTCTTAAGGAGAATTATAATAAAAGAAAATGCCCATGAAAAATAGCACAAAAAACAGGTAATGGCAAAATCAATGAGGAGAAGATTACGCCAATCCGCCCGATTATTATTTGCTTTTATATTTGTCTATTTTATTATTCACCCAATATTAGCAAGCGCTACCAGTCAAGAACAAATTAATACTCCAGAAACACGCGCACAAAACTTGCTAAATCGGTTAAGCCCAGAAGAAAAAATAGGACAACTCTTCCTTGTTACCTTTAAAGGCTCTGAGGTTAGCGATGATTCGCCTATTAATGAACTAATCGAAAAATATCACATAGGCGGGATCATGCTCAAGGCGTCTAATGACAACTTTATTACCGGAGAAAACGCGCCCTCCCAAACAAAAGAACTCATAAAACAACTTCAGTCAATTGAATATCTTGGGTCAGAAAAGAATTGGATCGAACCAAACTCGGGAGAATTCTTTAGACCAAGTTACATACCTTTATTTATCGGAATATCCCAAGTAGGTGATGGATATCCAAGCGATCAAATTCTAAGTGGTTTAACACAATTACCTAGCCAAATGGCTATTGGTGCAACTTGGAATCCCGAATTGTCAAGAGAGGTTGGAGAAACGCTAGGTAAAGAATTATCATCTCTTGGGTTCAATCTCATTTTTGGGCCAAGTTTAGATATAGTTGATACCCCACATCCATTTGAAAATAGCGATTTGGGCGCAAGTGTATTTGGGGGAGACCCATACTGGGTATCAAAACTCGGACAAGAGTATATTACCGGATTACATATCGGAAGCAACAATCGTTTAGCAGTAGTTGGTACACATTTCCCTGGTTTAGGCAGTTCAGATAGAATTCCTATCGATGAGGTTGCCACAGTAAGAAAATCGCTAGAGCAATTAAAACAAATAGAACTAGCACCATTCTTTGCTGTAACAGGAGAGGCACCTACCACTGAAGCAAAAGTAGATGCTCTCTTAACCGCACATATTCGCTATCAAGGGTTCCAGGGGAATATACGTGCCTCGACAAAACCAATTAGTTTTGACCCTCAAGCTTTCGACTTGCTAATGAATCTATTACAGTTATCGTCTTGGAGAGAAGAAAATGGCATTATGATCAGCGATGATCTCGGTGTTCCCGCTGTCAAACGCTTTTACGCCCCTATAAACCAAAGATTCGACCCTCGAAGACCTGTTTTAGATGCTTTTCTAGCAGGTAATGATATTTTATATGTCGGTGGGATTACAGATTCTTCTCCTCTATCAATAAACGGAGATTTACCCAGCAGTACCACATTCATTGATATTTTGGATTTCTTTTCTCAAAAGTACCGAGGGGATCAAGCATTTGCTAGCAGAGTTGATGAATCGGTTCTTAGAATTCTAACTTTGAAATATAAACTATATGATTTCTTCTCCCCTAGTCAGATTTCACCACCCAAAGATTTTGACACAGATTTTGGTAATAATTCCCAACTAGTCTTTGAAGTCGCTCGACAATCAGCAACACTGATCAATCCACCAATAGAAGAATTGGACACAGTACTGCCTAATCCCCCAAATATCTCAGATAAAATTATTTTCTTTACTGACTCTTTTGAAATTAAACCATGTAGCAATTGTGAACCCGAATCAAATATAGAGGCTGATGCACTAATGAAAGCCATTCAAAGTCTTTACGGTCAATCAGCAAGCGGTCAGATTTCAAATTACAATCTCTCATCCTTCAGCTTTGCAGACCTTTTGAAAATTCTTGATCAAACCCAGGAAGAAAGTGTTGTAGAAAAAAGAATTAATTCTGCTAACTGGGTCGTTTTTCTTATGCTAAATGCTGATCCAGAACGCCCTCAATCGTTAGCCCTCCAAAGAATTTTATCGGAGCGACCAGATTTGCTCAATCAAAAAAATGTTGTTGTGTTCGCAGCCAATGCACCTTACTATCTAGATGCAACAGATATTTCAAAGTTGACAGCATATTATGGTCTTTTCAGTAAAGCACCACCTTTCGTTGAAATTGCAGCACGACTTCTATTTAAAGAAATTCCAACACCACCTGGTGCATCTCCAGTGTCTATACCAGGCATCGGATATGATCTCCGTTCTGCCACTTCGCCTAATTCAAACAAACCATTTAACTTGTACATCTCATCACTCTCAATTCCAGGAACACAGCCTCAAGAAAATCCTTTGGTTAATTTAGAAAATATCGAATTCGATATTTTCGATGCAATACAAGTTTCTACCGATATTATCTTAGATCATAATAACCATCCAGTTCCAGATCACACGCCTGTACAATTTTCAATTGTCCAGAACGACCACGAAGAGTATTTCGTAATTGCTGAAACAACAAATGGCATCGCCTCAATAGATGTCACATTGGATCAAACCGGCTCTGTGAGGATTAGTGCTGTTAGCGAAACTGCTTTTTCAGAGGAATTAACACTAAACGTAATCGGAAATCTATCAGAAACACCATCAATTACTGAAACTACTACAAATACACCAGAGCCATCGATAACCGCTTCGCCGCCCCCACCTACATCAACAACAATTCCTCCTTCTCAACCACAAATCAAGCATCTTATTACTGACATCTATGATTGGATGATTGCTGTTTTACTATCAATCTTTTTTGGATTAATTGCCTATCGAACCGGGGCGATAGTTGGAAAAGTGCGCTGGGGAATTCGTTGGGGGCTATCGTCAATAATTGGTGGTATGCTGTTCTATTTTCTCGTCTCACTCAATTTTTCTTTAAGTACCAAAATACTATCAAATTATGAGCGATGGGGAGTTACGATTGTTGTACTCATAGGCGCTCTTCTTGGATGGGGAATTTCCGTAATTATTAATTCTATATTGAAAAACAAGTGAATTATTTTCAATGCACTAGACTTACAAATAGTGTAACTATCACAAGAGCAAGAGCAATCCACAAGAGAGAGCGCTCTCCTGATGAGGAAAACACATCCGACAACGACGGGGGTGGCAAAGGCGCCCTTGGTCTTGTAATTGGATTCCATTCCCCAAGCAACGCTTGCCGAAATTCATTAATACTCTGAGGGCGATTGTCAGGGTGAAGACTCATCGCCCAAAGAATTGCTCTCTCAGTCCTTGGACTAATTGCTGGATTTATATCACTTGGGGGTAGTAGCTGTCCCGGATTCAAAAACCGATCTCGCGCTTCTTCTGGCGGCTTGTTTGTTAATAAATGATATAGAGTAGCACCGAAAGAATATATATCACTGCGTGTATCTGTATGCCCAGTATCTCCACCATACTGTTCCAACGGTGTATATGTTGCCGTTCCACGCCCTTGGACAACTGTAATCGTCACATCATCTGCTGCTAAGATTTTCACTAATCCGAAATCAACTAATTTGATGATTCCATTTGGAGTTAATTTTAGGTTGCTCGGTTTAATGTCCCGATGCAAGATTGGTGGATTTTGACTGTGTAAATACGCTAACGCGTCAGCAATCTGGACTGCCCAAGCGAGCACAATTCGTTCATCTAAAAATTTTTTATCTATTCTTGCTTCTGTCATTAATGTGCTCAAATCTTTACCTGGAACAAAATCCATTACTAAATAATCACGTTCTTCTATGGAAAAAAAATCGGAGACTTTAGGTAAATTCGTATGATCAAGCCGCGCAAGAACTGTTGCTTCGCGCATAAATTGGTCTCTTACTTGTCCCAATATTTCTTCTGGCAAAGTTGGATCGAAGAACACTTCTTTTAAAGCACAGAGCCTTCCCGCTAACCTTATGTCATCAGCAAGATAAACCGATCCCATGCCTCCTTGACCAATAATTCGGCGAATTTTATAACGACCCTTTAATATACTTTCTGGTTTAAGTGGTATTGGCATTTTCTATAAAACTCCAAAGTATTTTATGATATTATACACTTGGAGGAGAGGATATGATTCAGAATAATGAAGATATTCCTGTATTAATCGCTTACAATGGCCCTCTTAACGGTCAAAAGTGGCCTATCAACCATGAGTTAATTATCGGCAGAGATCCTAAATGTGATATTACGATACCGGAAAGACAAGTATCCAGATTGCATGCTAAGATTTATCCCGAAAATAATTCAATAACCATAGAAGACCTTGGTAGTAAAAATGGTACCTACAATAATGGAGAACCAGTAGACGCTCCTACTATCTTGCTAGATGGGGCTATTGTTCAAATCGCATTAGCCCAAGAATTTATTTTCCTCACCACTGAAGCAACAATACCATTAGATTTTGACAAATATTCACAGAAGGGGAAAATGTTACGCCTGGACCCAAAGTCCCGACGAGTATGGATTAGCGACCAAGAATTACTTCCTCCTCTCTCTGCGCCTCAATTTAAATTATTACATTTGTTATACACTAACGAAGATAAAGTCGTATCAAGACAAGAGATCATTTTGCACGTATGGAAAGAAGAAGTAGCTTTAGGTGTGTCTAACCAAGCATTAGATGCACTTGCGAGACGTTTACGCGAGAGAATCTCTTCTATTGATTCCACTCATGATTATATTATCACTGTCAGGGGTCACGGCTTTCGTTTTGAGAACCCAATCGCATCGATATCCCACCCTTCAAAGTAAACCTTTGATTCCATCGTTCCGGAAGGATTCACCATGTCTTTAAATATCGGTATCATAGGACTTCCAAATGTCGGTAAAAGCACAACATTCAATGCACTCACTGATGCATATCTTGCTGAAGTAGCAAACTATCCATTTTGTACTATTAAATCTAACCGAGCAATTGTTCCAGTTCCGGATATAAGAATCGATAAATTACAATCAATATTATCAGTCCCAAATGCAATCCATGCTACAGTTGAATTTGTAGATATTGCTGGCTTGGTAAAAGGGGCTAGTCATGGAGAGGGTTTAGGAAATCTCTTTCTAGGAAATATCCGAAATACAAATGCGCTCCTGCATATTGTGCGTTGTTTTGATGATCCTAATGTTGTCCACATCTCCGCAAATCCAAATCCAAAAGAAGACATCGAGATTGTGAATATCGAATTAATACTTGCAGACATTCAACAACTCGATAAGAAAATCGAGAAATTATCCCATCAAATTAAAGGTGATAAAAGTCTTATCTCAATTTTTGACCTTTCAAATGCACTTAAAAAACATCTTTCTTCGGGCAATCCACTTTCAACATTCCCTCACGACGATTCGAATCTATTTGAAAGTCTCAACAAAGAGATGCAATTTTTAACAGCAAAACCAGTCATTTATCTTGCGAACGTATCTGAGGATAATCTAGTAAATGACAATGATTATGTTAAAGAGGTAAAAGAAATAGCACAGAAGCAAAACGCAACTACTCTAACGATTTGCTCCAAATTAGAACAAGAACTTATCGGTGTTTCTGAGGAAGAGAAAAGAGAATTGTTAGATATTGTCGGTATTAAAAAAAGCGGATTGGCTAAGGTTATTCAGCAATCCTATGAAACGCTGGGACTAATAAGTTTTTTCACGAGGAATGAAAACGAAGTTCGAGCATGGGAAATCACAAGAGGTACAACAGCACAAAAGGCTGCTGGCAGAATACACACAGACTTTGAACGGGGATTTATACGTGCAGAGGTAATTTCTTATAGTGATTTTATAAAGTATCGAAACATTTCAGCCATAAGAGCGGCTGGCGCATTAAGTTTAGAGGGAAAAGATTATGTCGTAAATGACGGAGACATAATCCAATTTAGATTTAATGTATAGGATTAGTTCCCCTTTTCCTTGGCTTTTTCCATTGATATTTCTAAGGCTTCTTGATATATTAATCTCAATCGCTTCAATAATTCCTTTTGTTCTTTTATTTCTGCTGAAGTTGAATTTGCCAACTCTCCTTCAAGAGCCTCTTTTGTCTTTATAATCAAAGCGTCTATTAAATCAATAAAATCTTGATTAACCAAGTCGCGCTTCTCATTTATACGTGATCTTAATTTTTTCCCATTATTTGAAATATCAAGTAATTCATTTATGAATAAAATCTCAGGGGGTGGGGTTGCTAATTTTTCTACTACCTTTATAATTCGAGACAATTGCCCAGATTTTTCGAGATCTCCTGTTTTTCGGGAATTTTCTATTTGAGTTTCTAATTCTTGAATAAAAAATTCGTCGACTATTGCCGGATTGCTGGAAATAATTTCTTCAATATTATCAACTTTTAAGAGAGCATCCACATTCTTTCTCGCTATATCCATTCTAAGTTGAAAGACCTTGTCCTCCTCACTTGTGTAGTCTAGCAGTTTATCCCTAATTTCTTTCAGCCTCTGGCGTCCTTCACCTCTTGCTTTTTCAATCTTTTCAGAAAGCATTTGGAAAAACATATAATCCATTGCTGGACGCGCTAAACGAACAAAAGCTCTTAGCCTCGAATCATCTTTCGATTGTATTACCTCGTCAAGAACGTTGGTTCGAGATAATTCTTTACCATATTTTTGTAATAATTTACCTACTTCTTCAAATTCAATCGATTCTTTTTTCAATGTATTTCCATAACTACTATAATCCAACAACTGCTCTTGAATTTCCTCTAACTGCTTAATGGCACTCTGGTCATTACTAATTGCAGCAGATTCCAATATTTTTGTAAACAAATAGAAGAAATCTTGATCAATCAATGGGTCTTCGTCTTTGATTAAATTTATTCTTGATTCCTTACTAACCGACAACAGTCTTTGAAGTAATGACGATCGCTTTTCTTGAGCCTCTATCATCTCTTTAGTTATTCCGTCTGCCTCTAGAATTTTTTCGACAAGGCTTTTTAACGTCAGCATTGTTTGAGGGCTGAACAAGTATGCCTTCCTTTTCTCTTTAGGAAGTTCATTAAAAACACGAGTAATAAGCGGTCCTATTTCCTTTTCTTGTTCTTCCCTTGAAACTCCCAGTTCAGGTGGAAAATATGTTAAAAGCAGCTCCTTATCCGGATCATGATAAACAATCGGCACTGATGCAGACCCCTGGAATCCACAATACGGGCAAGTAATAATATTCGCCGAACCACTTAACAAACGGTTTTTTGAGGATTTATCAATACCAACATCAAACAATTGCTCTATCTCTGCGATTATTGATTGTCCACAAGAAGGACAATGCGTTTGCGTCTTGGGCATATTTTTCTCCAAATATACTGATTAATTTACAGATTCTAATTGCCTCACCCGGGGAAGTGAAAAACAAATTCTTGCGCCATCACCGGGTTTTGGGTCAACCCATATTCTTCCCCCATGCGCCTCGATAATTGCTTTTGTTAAGTAAAGACCTAACCCGGCTCCCTTGGTAATTCTAGAAGAATCTTCCGCTCTATAAAAACGATCAAAGATATGGGGAATATCCCCTGGCGCAATTCCAGGGCCTTCGTCCTGAACACAGATTATGATCTGTTCTGGTCTTGCTTGTCCATTGATTCTTATCTCTCCTTCGGGCGAATATTTAATCGCATTCGAAAGCAAGTTCGACATAACCTGTTCCATCCGCTCTTCATCCGCCAAAACTACTGGAAAGTCCCTTGGAATATTCACGACAATTGAGTGGTTGGAAGATTGGGTTTTGAATTTCTCGGAAACCCTTTTCAAGAAAGGTTCTATGATCAAATCCGAAAGATTTAACTTTATTCCACCCGCTTGCAATCTCGAAGCATCCAATAAATTCTCTATTAAACCAGTTAATCGGTCAGCCTCTTCTTCTATGACCTCCAAACTATCCCTCACTATTTCAGGATCCCAAGATACATCGTCGCGTCTTAATGTGCCCA
>DUEG01000144.1 GCA_011176615.1 Anaerolineae bacterium
AAGCCTTTTTTGAGCTACTTGCTCTCTTTTTATCATCCTCCCTCTGCAATTGTCCGAACTCATGTCCGAAGGTCAGCATAATAACTTGACAAAAAGATATGCATAGTGTATTTTAAATACACGTATTAACTCATAGATAGAGGTTAATTACACTACAGGAGTAATTGCAAGTACGAAAATATGTTCTGTTATTTCCTCAATATTTTCACCGCTTGTATTCGGAAACTCAAGGGAATATACTAATACTAACAATTTGTAGAATAGTTTATCGGTAGATGGTGAGCGGCGAGTTCTTCCCACTTGGTTGCAATTCCTGCCAGGAACAAATCAAAGAAAAGAAGAAAGTGAGCTGTTATATGCGTAAAAAAAACAATCTTACTTTTGTTCCAGTTTTACTTAATCCTCCTCTCCTGTGGCTGCTTGCTGGGGAATTTGGCCAATCCAAAGCAATCCGATGCAAGCAACGCTACCCCGTCACCATCCCAATTCGACAATATGACCCAGGGGATTTCAATCGGCATTCTGTTGGACAGCGGAAAAGAAAGCATTTCCAACTACCGCGAGGAATTCCATTTTCAACTAAACGGGGAGGATGAAACCGGCGCTGCCTATAACGGCTCTCAAGACTATCTGATCGAGGTAGACAAAACTGCTGATTCTCAACACGAGATCGAGACCATTCAATCCCCAAGCCGTTATCTGAGCGGTATCCATGAATACGCAAAGGCAGATGGTTTTTTCTATATTGTTCGAGATGAATACCAGGGCGGACGGATTTGTGAAAAGAGAGAACTGCCTGCCGACACCAGTCATTACGCGGACTTCAGTGTTATCCGCACTATACTGACCATCACCCCCGGCGAATTGCTCGAAAAAAATATGCGCGTGAATGGTGTTCTGGCCGATGTATATGAAATAAAAGATATCAGTCTCCTGACGGTAAGAGAATTGAATAAAGTCAGCGGCAAAGTCTGGATTGCCCAAGAACCTGCCTATTTTCTTAAAGCCGAAGGCGAAATCGAAGGCGTAGTGGAATTCGAAAATCGATACTATAAGGGTAACGGAACTTTCACTTACGAAATGAAGGATTTCGATCAAGTAGAAGTTCAACTGCCTGCGTTATGTGCTTACCCACCCGAAGAGATGATCCCCCTGCCCCCAAACGCCACAGAAATACGAAATGAGCCACCCAGAATCCATTTTTCGAGTCCCGATTCCGCAGACCAGGTGCAAATCTACTATCTCAACGAGCTAGCTTCTCAGGGCTGGGAAATATTAGAAGTACCACCCAATGAGTTTGAAAAGGTCGTACAGGCTAGGATAACAACCCAACAGGATATCGAGATCCTATTAGAAATAAAAATTCATAGTATGGTTGACTACAGCAAGGTAAATATTCATTGGCAAGCCCAATGATCGCATCCTGCTAACCTAAGTTCGTAGGTTCAGACACGGAGACCAAAGTGTCGATTTCTTCATCAAAACGGAAATGGCTGAAGGAAACTGGCTCACTGTCTTCGTCAAGTACAATCTGTTTCATAGCAATTGCATCAGATTTTCCATCAGCTTTTGCACGAAGCACATATTCGCCATTAGTGAAAACAATTCCATTCTCGTCATTGGGAGAGAAGGGCTTCATTACATCAAGCAGCTTACGCAAGAGCAATACGACCACTGGATACTTTCATGGGAAAAGGGACTCAACTAATATTTGCACCATGGGGAAGTAACTCCATATTAATTGATTCAATTCACATCACCTTTTTCAACAGCCCGCTTTGTTTTACGTCCCCAAAAATCAGGTGTAGAGAAATCTTGCTCACCTTATAAGTTGTGCTCCCAGGCTAAAGAAAATCCGAACACAATCCTATAGTCCGAAAAAGAAGGCTTATTTTTTTATTAACCATATATCGGACTTAGACTGCATGCCACGTCCCTTGCAGGGTAAGGATTAATTTTCTTCAAAAGCCCAAACCTTTTTTAACTTTTCTCATATCGACTTTTCTCTTTCTACTACAAAGTGTCAAGGGAAAAGGGTTGACCAAACCCCTTATATCCGCTAAAATGCGAACTTGCGGTTGGGTTTGTCAACTATAACAACCGTGCTTTGATTATTATGTTTGAGAATCTTACACAACGCCTAAACGGGATATTCGACCAACTTAAGCGACGCGGGAAATTGTCGGAACGCGATGTAGATGCTGCTATGCGTGAGGTACGTCTTGCATTGCTTGAAGCGGATGTAAACTATAAAGTGGTCAAGGACTTTGTTGCGAGAGTTCGCGAGCGAGCAGTCGGTCATGAAGTCTCTAAGGCGCTAAACCCGGGACAGCAAGTTGTCAAAATTGTTCACCAGGAATTGATCCAGACGCTTGGTGAGCCTGAGCCATTAAATGTATCCGGTCCAAAACCACGCATGATTATGTTGGTTGGTTTGCAGGGATCAGGGAAAACCACAGGTGGGGGCAAAATAGCAAAATTGTTGCGAAAACAAGGTGAACGAGTATTGCTTGTCGCAGCAGACCCTTATCGTCCAGCAGCCATCAAACAACTGCAGACTCTTGGTGAGACCT
The DNA here is from genome assembly GCA_011176615.1 of Anaerolineae bacterium. GTDB lineage: Bacteria > Chloroflexota > Anaerolineae > Anaerolineales > UBA11858 > G519. The sequence continues at coordinate 2,574 of DUEG01000144.1, forward strand.
TGGGTGTTGATGTGTTTACCCAAGAAGGTATTGCGCCTCCACAATTGGCTAAAAAGGCGCGGGACTATGCAGAACGCGGTGGTTTCAGCGTTGTTATCCTTGATACAGCAGGGCGCTCGCAGTTGGATGATTCCTTAATGCAGGAATTGACTTCGATTACGGAAAAAGTTGAGATTGCTGAGATTCTACTTGTTGTAGATGCAATGATCGGTCAGGAGGCAGTGAATATTGCACAAGGATTCAACAAGACTATTCCATTGACTGGATTAATCCTGACAAAAATGGATGGCGATGCCCGAGGCGGTGCAGCAATCTCCATCCGTTCGGTAACTGGTATCCCGATTAAATATTTAGGGACTGGCGAGGGATTAACTGCTATCGAAGCTTATGATCCTTCACGCTTAGCGTCTCGTATATTAGGTATGGGAGACGTAATTGGTTTGATCGAAAAAGCGGAAGAAGCGTTCGATCAACAGACTGCAGAAATTCAGGCTCAGCGCATGCTTTCCGGTGAATTTACCTTGGAGGACTTTGCTGAACAATTGAAACAGGTTCAGAAACTTGGACCAATTGGACAGATACTTGAAATGCTTCCTGGGGGCATGGGGCGCGCAACACAGATGATTGATCCTCATGAAGCAGAGCATGAATTGAAGAAGACAGAGGCGATCATTAATTCGATGACGCCTGTCGAGCGGAGAAATCCCAAAGTCCTGAATGCCAGCCGACGACGCAGGATTGCAAATGGTTCTGGCACACAGGTGCAAGATGTAAATCGTTTATTAAAGCAATTTCGCGATGCCAGACGTATGATGAAGACATTGAAGAAAACCGGGTTGCGCGGCTTGCCTGGAATTTTCGGCTGAAGTCTGGAGCAGTTCAGTAACGCTTCCTTCAGCGTACCCTTCTTGCTGATATAATGTTCCTTGATTAGTCGAAAATCCTGATATACTGTTAGATAGAAAACCAAAAAAAGAGAGTAAGTGGAAATATACAAAAATAAAAAGAGTAATTATTTGTTAAGGAGATAAGAATTCATGGTTCGTATTAGATTACGCCGAGTAGGTAGTAAAAAACAGCCAAGTTATCGTGTCGTTGCTGCTGATAAAGAAGCACCTAGAGACGGTCGATTCTTGGAGATATTAGGGCACTACAACCCTCGAACACGTCCAGGGACAATTCATTTTCAAGAAGATCGAATTTATCATTGGTTAAGCGTAGGAGCGCAACCTTCCGAATCTGTTGTCAAGTTATTTAATATTGTAGGGCTGATGGCACGTTATGAGCGTTTTAAGGCTGGTGAGGATATTGAAACCTTGCTTAAAGAAGCAGCCGAATCGGAAGCGTCTCGAGGGGTGAATCCGAAGACTCGTTATGATACATCAGTCGCTAAAAAACCAGCAGACGAGAAGGCAAAGGAGAAAACGGCAAAGAAGACAGAAAAGAAAGCAGACAAGAAGGCAGAAGAGTCAACAGTAGCGGAAGTTGAACCATCAGGCGAGGAATGACCCTCCTGGGCAGAAGTCCATATCAGACAAAGGTTAAATAATCGTTTTGGTAAGTGATCAGGAGGTACATGATGCAAGAATTAATTGAATATATCGCCCGTTCTCTTGTTGATGATCCGACTCAGGTACGTGTTAGCCAGCAGCGAAGTGGTGATAATGTGCAAATACGGCTGCACGTAGCACAGGAAGATATGGGACGCGTTATTGGAAGAAATGGGCGTGTGGCGAATGCTATGCGCGTTTTATTGCGCGTCGCAGCAGCCCATGATGGAAGCCGTGCAGTGCTTGATATTGCAGAACCCAGATGAGTAAGAAGCGCTATCGCACACATTCTGTGGGAAAACACAATTCAGGCTCGCCATTCCCCGGCGAGCCTGAATTCTTAGCGGTTGGGAAATTACACCGTCCGCATGGGCTTACGGGTGAAATCATTATGTCTGTATGGACCGATTTTCCAGAGCGATTGACTCCTGGTACGAAGGTGTTCCTTGGCAAGGACTATAAAATCGTTAAGATCCATTCAGTCCGTTGGCATAGAAACGATATACTGATAAGTTTTGAGAATTATGAAACGCGCGAAGCAGTAGGCGTGTTCCGAAATCAAGAAGTATTTGTGCGCGCAGATGATCGACCTCCTTTAAAAGATGGTTTTTATTACTTACATCAATTGTTAGGATTGCGTGTGGTTGAGGATAGTAATAAAAAATTGCTTGGGTTCCTTGTGGAAGTACTGGAAACAGGAGCCAATAACGTTTTTATCATTCGTCCAGAATCAGGCAAAGATATCTTATTACCAGATATAGATTCAGTTATCTTGAATATCAACTTCGAAGAAGGCGAAATGATAGTGCATCTAATACCTGGTTTAGTGGAAGAAAAAAAATCTTAACAAGCATTGCTTGACAGAATGAATTTCCATGTGGTATTCTGAAACGCGTTTCAGTCTTTTATTATTTTTAAATGAGCCTGGGGGCTGGTTTTGAGCGACCATAAACGGTTTTGGGTAGGTTTCAATATTGTCAAAGGGATTGGCGGGGCGCGGTTGCGAATGCTCTTGAATGCTTTTGGAGATGCTCAGTCCGCATGGTTTGCACCTAGGGATTCGCTCAGAGAACTCGGCTTGTCCTCTAAAGTGATTGGAAATTTGATAGAGGCACGTTCATCAGACGTTCTTGATCGAGTATGGGCAAAAATTGAACACGACAGAATTACGCTTTTAACATGGGAAGATGAGGATTATCCGCAGCGCTTGAAGGAAATTCCCAACACGCCTCCGCTTTTGTATCTAAAAGGGTCTTTGAAAACTGAAGATGATTGGTCGGTAGCAATCGTTGGAACCCGCCGTATTACAGCCTATGGACGTGAAGTAACGGCTCAAATTGCAAGCACCCTGGCACATAGCGGTGTGACAATTGTAAGCGGATTGGCTCGCGGTATTGATGCAGTTGCACATACAGCGGCTTTGGATGCTGGTGGTAGGACAATCGCTGTCCTGGGATGTGGCGTAGATATAATCTACCCTCCTGAAAATCGCAGATTGGCTGAGCGGATTATAGAAAACGGAGCCATACTAAGCGATTATCCACCGGGAACCCCACCTGAAGCAAACAACTTCCCTCCCAGGAACCGAATTATTTCTGGGATTTCTAGAGCGGTAATTGTTGTAGAAGCGGGACGTAAAAGCGGCGCGTTAATCACGGCAAGATTTGCTGCTGATCAAGGAAAAGATGTATTTGCAGTGCCGGGGAATATATTCGCTCCACAAAGCCGAGGTACTAATCATTTGATTCAACAAGGCGCTCACCCCCTTCTTGATCCAAAAGATGTGATGGAAGTATTGGACATGACTATGGTTAACGAACAGCGTAATGTTAGAATTGTGCTACCTGCTAGTGCCACAGAGGCTCAACTTTATCAATTACTTGATTTCGAGCCTATGCATATTGATGAGATCACTGTGAAAACAGCATTACCCATTGGTGAGGTATCTTCAACCCTGGCACTGATGGAATTGAAAGGAATGGTTCGCCAAGTAGGTGGTATGCGGTATGTTGCAATTCGAGATGAAACTGTGGGTTATGAACCGTGAGCATCATAAAGAAAGTATTTTGTCTAAACTGGATGTGCTGGAATATTGGAGGAAGACATGACGGGTGAACATTATTATGCGGTCATCATGGCTGGCGGGGGTGGTACGAGATTATGGCCACTCTCCCGCAAATCTCATCCGAAACAAATGCTTCGTCTGGTTGATGAGCGTACACTTTTCCAGACAGCCGTTCGCAGGTTGAAGGGTGTGTTTTCACCGGACAGGATATTGATTATTACAGTATCTGATCAAGCCCGAGAGCTACATGAACAATGCCCCGAACTACCGAAAGAGAACTTTATCCTTGAGCCGCTTCCACGTGGTACTGCTTCTGTGATTGGATTGGCTGCAGTCGCGTTAAAGCAACGCGACCCAGATGCAGTTATGGCTGTATTAACCGCGGATCATATTATTCAGAATGAAGATAAATTCAGAAGATTCTTACACGCCTCATTTGAGGTCGCTCTCGAGGATTATCTAGTAACATTGGGAATTTCTCCCACACACCCCGCAACAGGATATGGTTATATCCAGCAAGGTGAGAAGATCGGGGAGTATAAGGGATTGAGTGCTTATCAGGTAGAAAAATTTCTTGAAAAACCAGATGAAACGAAAGCACAAAAACTTCTCGATAAAGGTACATATGCTTGGAATTCAGGGATGTTTTTTTGGAAAGTAAATCGAATCCTTGAAGAACTTGATCTTCAAATGCCAGTATTGTCAAGGAAGTTAACCGAAATCGCGAATGTATGGGGTTTAACACCAGGACAACCGCCTCTGATTGAAGAGATTTGGCCAACGATCAAACCTGAAACGATTGATTTTGGTGTGATGGAGGGGGCAAAACGAGTGGCTGTTATTCCTGCCCAGGGGCTTGGTTGGAGCGATGTAGGCAGTTGGGACGCTCTTTTTGATGTCCTTCCCTCAGATTCTGATGGAAACATCATCATGGGCGGTGAGCATGTGACGTTAGATACTGCTCGTTCTCTTGTATATGTGAACCGTACTCGGCGGTTGATTGTAACCATTGGAGTGGAAGACCTAGTGGTTGTCGATACGGATGACGTTTTATTGATATGCCGGAAAGACCAAGCACAGAAAGTACGTCAGATTGTCAACCACTTAAAACAAAACAATAAGGATTATGTATAAGGAGGCAGTTTCTTGGAAGGATATTGTGTAAAATGCAAGGCAAAACGAGAGATTAAAGATCTCCAAGCGGTTTTTACTTCTACAGGTACACCCGCAGTGAAAGGTGTTTGCTCTGTTTGTGGCACGAAAATGTTTCGTATGGGGCGTATTCCGGCTCATGATGGCATGACACCCCCAGAAAATGTAAAAAAACGAAAACGGAAACAACCAAAACGCAAAGGTAAATTGGTTATTGTAGAATCCCCTGCGAAAGCGCGTACGATAAAACGGTTTCTCGATAAGGATTTTGCTGTCAAAGCATCCATCGGTCATGTTCGTGACCTGTTGCGTTCTCAGTTATCTGTGGATGTCAATGATGATTTTAAACCGAAATATCGAGTACCTAATGAGAAACGGCAGGTGGTTAAAGAGATCAAAGAACTTGCCAATAAAGCGGAGGAAGTTTATCTTGCTACAGACCCTGACCGCGAAGGTGAAGCGATTGCCTGGCATCTGATTGAGGCAACGGATATCGACCCAAAGATTGCTAAGCGTGTGGTTTTTCATGAAATTACCCGACCAGCGATTCGGGAAGCCTTTACTCACCCAAGAACAGTCAATATGAGGCGAGTCAATGCTCAGCAAGCACGACGTGTGCTGGATCGTTTAGTTGGATATAACCTTAGCCCATTATTATGGCGGAAGGTGCGAGGCAGGTTGTCAGCAGGACGGGTGCAATCTGTTACTTTACGCTTGGTCATCGAGCGTGAGCGTGAGATTCAAGCCTTTGTTCCGGAAGAGTATTGGACAATTGAAGCCGAGTTTAAACCAGACGGGAAGGATGAATCGTTCTTTGCGAAGTTGACCCGTATAGATGGTAAAGAGCCCTTATTAGGGAACCAAGCGGATTCACAACGAATATTGGATGATATGGAATCAGCGGTTTATCAGGTAAAAAACGTCACATTAGGAACTCGCAAACGAAACCCTTATCCCCCTTTCACAACCAGTACAATGCAACAAGACGCGTCACGTCGCTTGGGTTTTACGGCAAGAAAAACTATGCGTATTGCTCAACAATTGTATGAAGGGATTGATGTATCAGCGAAAGGGGCAACTGGTTTGATCACGTATATGCGTACGGATTCAACCAATGTGTCGAAAATTGCTCAAGAAGAGGCGCGTCATTATATTCAGTCCAGGCACGGCGAAAAATTTATACCCCCTCGAATTCCTGTATATAAAACGACTACCCGTAGTGCACAGGAGGCTCATGAAGCTGTTAGACCTACATCTGTGATGCGCACGCCAACTTCTATAAAAGAAAAATTAACTCGAGATCAATTTAAACTTTATCAATTAATTTGGCGTAGATTTGTAGCCTCGCAAATGTCGGCAGCAGTTTATAGCACGATCAAACTAGATGTAAACGGTAAATCAGAAACGCATGCATACTTGTTAAGAAGTACTGGGTCGAAAGTCATCTTCCCGGGTTTCTTGGCTGTTTACAAGGTCATGGAAAATGGAAAAAAAAATGGAAAGAAAGAAGAGCGTCCAGTCCCCACAGATCTTGTTGTTGGTCAAGGGCTCGAACTAATCAAATTAATTCCAGAGCAGCACTTCACACAACCGCCGCCGAGATACTCGGATGCAACCCTTGTCAAAGCGATGGAAGAATATGGAATCGGGCGTCCCTCGACATATGCGCCTATTCTTAGCACTTTACAACAACGTGGATATATCGAGCGAGATGGTCGGCGTCTTGTACCTACGGAGATTGGATTCATTGTAAATGACTTATTGGTCGAACATTTTCCTAATGTTTTAGATATTAACTTTACGGCAAGTATGGAAGAGGACCTAGATAAAGTGGCTTCCGGTAAACGGGAATGGGTGGATGTTGTACGTGAATTTTATGAGCCTTTCTCTAAGCAAGTTGATCGCGCCAAGGCAGAAATGCCTGAAGTCAAAGCCGAGCCAGAGAAGGTTGGTCGAAAATGTCCAGAATGTGGGCATGATCTTATCATCCGATGGGGGCGGCATGGAAAATTCATTGGATGCAGTAACTTTCCAACGTGTCGTTATACAGAACCATTTCTTAAGAAAATAGGTGTTCCGTGTCGAGAATGTAAAGATGGGGAGATTGTCGAACGACGCACAAGAAAAGGAAGAATATTTTATGGCTGTTCGAATTATCCCGCATGTGAATTTACTTCCTGGAAGCGTCCCATTAAAGAACATTGCCCGAAATGCGGGGGCGTACTTGTAATGGTGAACAAAAATCATGTTCAATGTTTGTCCTGTAACGAAAGATTTACTTTGGATGAGATTATTACTAAACCAATATCTGAGATGGCATAGGTCTTGCAACAAATATGTATTGGCAGGAAAGGATTGCATCTTTTGAAAATATGTTCTAAAATTAGATAGCGCGTTGTAAAAGCAAATCCGTACTGTATTAAAGCAAAATGGCTGTTTCTGGAGAGGAATATAGACATGGAAAAAATTCGTGAAAATTTAAAAAACCCTATTGTCATTGGTGTCGCTGGGTTAATTATTGGGCTTTTTCTTGGCATTATGTATGCGTGGGTAATTAATCCCGTTGAATGGACAGATGCTTCTGTTCAACAATTGCGTGCAGATTTGCAAGATGATTATTTGCGTATGGCTATCGAGTCATATAATTTTACGCACGACGTTGAAAAAGCCAAAAGTCGTTTCGCAGAACTTGGGGTGAATGCAGATGAAGTTTTAGCGAATATTGAAAAATCTCCTAATCCCCAAGGGGTAGCGGCTGTTACAGCATTTATGACCGCGATTGGCAGTGCACCTTCGGAAGTCGGTGTCACTACTCCTGAAGCGGGAGAAGTGGCGGGTACTGAGAAGACTAAACCCAACACAACAATCTTGATTTTGGCTTGTTTGGTCACTATTCTTGCTGCAGGTGCCGTCGTGGCGTATTTCCTGATCCGTCAGCGTAAAGGAGGAGAAAAAGTTGAAACCCCATCTTCCCAGGCACTTGAAATCAGCAGTCAAACTGAACAAACAGATTTCGAAGCGTTGGGAGAACAACCACCTCTCTCTCAGTTTATGACAACATTTATGCATGGAGATGATCTCTTCGATGATTCCTTTAGCATTGATTCGCCTTCTGGTGAGTTCTTAGGTGAATGTGGTGTGGGAATCTCTGAAGTGATTGGGGTTGGTGAACCTAAGAAGGTGAGCGCTTTTGAGGTTTGGCTTTTTGACAAAAATGATATTCAAACGGTGACCAAAGTGTTGATGAGCGAGCACTCTTTTACCGATGAAAGCCAACGCCAACGGTTAGAAGCGAAAGGGGAACCAATACAAGCAAAATCTGGTACAGAGATGGTTTTGGAAACGGCTACTTTGAAATTAGTTGCTCGTGTTGTAGATATAAATTATGGTGGTGGCGCTTTACCCCCCAATAGTTTCTTTGACCGATTAACGCTTGAACTGGCAGTTTGGTCGAAAGTGTAAGTGTAACAAACGAAAATGAATAAAACCCCCGGCTTTTCTTGGAAAACCGGGGGATATTTGTTTCTTAAATAAATTTCAACTCATTCTATTTTCAAGATTTTTAAGCGGATGTTGCCAACCGGCGTTTTGACAACCACTTCGTCGCCAACCTTGGCTCCAATTAATGCTGTTCCAATCGGTGATTCATTCGAGATACGACCATTACGAGGATCAGCCTCTTTGCTGCCTACAATATAATAAGTTTCAGGGTCGTAATCCCCTTCTTGGATGGTAACAGTTGAGCCAATATGAACTTCGTGGTTCGTGTTTTGATCATTGTCAATGATTTCTGCATATTTCAGAAGATATTCTAATTCTTGGATGCGACCTTCCAAGAAACCTTGTTCTTCTTTTGCAGCGATGTAATCAGCATTTTCAGAGAGGTCTCCCATTTGTATGGCGGAACGTAACCGAGCGGCTAGGTCTCTCCGTTTTTCACCTCTAAGGATTATTAATTCCTCTTGAATTTTTTTTCTGCCTTCTTTGGTAAGATAGTGTGTGTTTGCCATAAACTTCCTCTTATTTTTGTCAGGGATAAGTATACCAATAACTAATGATTAATCCATATCGATTAATTCTTTATTTACCAGATAACATTGTTTGTTTAAGGGTCTAATAAAAGTGATAAAAAACAGGCGAAGGATTTCAAGAATTAGTGAATGGGTTATAAATGATTGCTAGGCTAAGGTTTTACAGTGGGGTCAAATAGTTTTGAATGTTCTTCAACGGCATAGCGGTCAGTCATTCCAGCGATATAATCACATATTGTACGTTCCACGCCCTGCTTCTTGATCCAGGCTTGAATATGATGAGGCAGGATTGATGTCTCATCGCGATAGGCATGGAATAGGTCTGTAATCAAGCGTTCTGCTTTAACCTGCATCCTTACTACTCTGGGATGGCGATAAAGATTCTTGTATAAGAAATCTTTTAACTCACGGTTTCTGTTATGCATATCCTCGTTGAAACCGATCAGGTTATAGGGTAATTGTTGAAGTTCCAGCACTGAGCGCACACTGCTTTCTCGTAGTTTTTGACCGGTCGTTTTCACGATATCGTCAACTTCTATCCCTATTAAGCGGCGAATGATTCGGTGACGTGTTAACTCATCAAAGTGAATGCCATCCCAACCTATGCTTTTGACTAGAATTTCCCAAAGAGTAATCCCCTCAAGTTGGTTAGGGCTGATCATCCCGGAGCGAAGCCCATCATCGAGGTCATGAGCAGTGTAAGCCATTTCATCAGCGACGTTTGCAATTTGCGCTTCCAAACTTCCTCTTAACTCAGGGTCGTAATCCGATGCATCGGAAATATCGTATTCTGTCTCGTGTTTGACGATTCCTTCCCGGACTTCCCAGGTGAGGTTAAGACCATTGAAGTTTGGATAACGGTGTTCGAGTTTTGTAACGATTCGTAATGATTGCTTATTATGGTCAAAACCACCCCAATCTTTCATCAAGCGATTAAGTGCAACTTCACCGGAATGACCGAAAGGAGAATGACCTAGGTCATGAGCAAGGCAAATCGCCTCAACGATATCTTCGTTTGCGCCTAGTGCACGTGCAATGGTTCTGCCTAGTTGGGCTACTTCTAAGGTATGAGTCAGGCGCGTTCGGTAATAATCCCCTTCGTCTGTGATAAAAACCTGAGTTTTGTATTCTAGACGGCGGAACGCTGTTGTATGTAAGATTCGGTCGCGATCGCGTTGGAAAACAGTTCGATATAAGGGCTCATCTTCAGGATATGCCCGTCCCTTAGTGTTCTTGCTGCGCATTCCGTAAGGAGCAAGGGTTTGATCCTCAAAATCTTCTAGTTGTTTTCTTGTGTAGTACATAATTGCCTCAAAAAGTTACAAAATATTCCGTTATTCATCGAGATAGCGAGAAGGTTTCTTGAATTTAGGATTTTAGTCTAATCCAACCCCCTTATTATGTCAACAACCCTGGAACCTACGGGAAAAAATTTTGGTTATTATTACTCATTCTTTACTGCGTAAATGGTTGTACCAAGAAATTCTCCTGAAAGGGATTGTTCTATCGCTCCCGCTTCCATTCCAGAAAAGATTGAAACACGTACTTCAGGATTTCTCTCGACCAGTTGTACCATTTTGGTTACTTTACTGTACATGCCACCAGTTACATCAATAGCCGCCGACTCTTTAAGGGCAGGAATAATTTGGCTGATATTTTGGGGAGTTATCTCAGAAATTAGCGTTTTGCAAAATGGATAATCAG
>DUEG01000145.1 GCA_011176615.1 Anaerolineae bacterium
AAGGGCGGTTTTTGCTTTCAGAGTACAAATAAAATCGTTATTTCTGATCTTCTTATTAAAGGCATTACAAGGAACTTTTCTCCTGAATTCTGCCCGCCAGCCAATCCCGCAATGCCGGACCAGTTCCCTTCTTCCAAGGATGTACTTCCTCGGGAGAAATCAATTTTATACGCTGCAATTCCCCGCCCATGTGTATCTCCCCTTCTGCAGTTACATGATAAGCAATAATTAGTTGATTGCGCTCCGGGAATTTATAATGCCCGATGAATGCGGTTATCTCCCCTTGCAAATCCAGTTCCTCTGAAATTTCCCGTAGAACCCCTTCCTCAGGCGTCTCGCCCTCTTCGAGGAAACCTGCCACAATGCCATACCATTTCTCCGACCATCCCTTACTTTGGGTCAAAACAATTTTTCCGTCCACTTCTACAACCGCCGCTACCACCGGGGTGGGATTATTCCAAAATACATAATCGCAGGCTTCGTTGGAACATTCTAATCGCTCACGACCATCTATCTGCACCGCTATTAAATCTGAACCGCATTGCGGACAAAAACGCATTTTCGAATTCATCAATTTCTCCAAAGATTAGCATTGTCGATAAGAAGATGCTGCGATTATACCTCCCCTTAGATTAACCGGGTCAACTGCCAAACAAAAACCCCTTTCCATGAAATAAGCACTCAGCCAAATAAAGCGAACCCATTTTTAATGGTTTGTTTCTCCAGATAAAATGAACCTCCGAGTGAATGATTTCCTCGGAGGTCTATGCCTTGATAGATATACAGGAAACGGGTACCCAATACTTCATGTGCTGCAGGGGAGGGCTGCACCAATCCCGTTGTGCCATCATGCAATTTGTTATGATTAAGCACTTATCTCATCGACAAAACCTGATTACCTATCAATCATCAAAAACAGGTGAGAGGGGCAAGTTATATTGTGCGCTTCGTTGCTGCCCCTCAAATCACCATCGCAGTCTTCCGTCTCCATCACTATGGAAACGGTTAAACTGAGTCGGGTATTGTCCTCAATGAAATGCTGGATCATCTTTAATGTTGTTCGCGTATTGACCTGATCTTTCCTAACCCGTATACCCGAGACCGAGTTAAGTCTATGATTTTTAGCCGGGCATTTACCTCAGCCGCCGATTATTATCTTCATCTCCCTCAGAATTAGACAGTGCCAAATGTCACTAAATTCGGGTTACAAATACAATAATCGATTATAGATTACTTTGGGGTCGCAGTTCACCCTCGAAGACATAATTCTCTCACACCAAGCAAAGTGTTCCCCGCTTAACACCTGCCTTGTAGAAAACAATCTATCAAAGGAAAATCTTTGGGAATGCGGTAAAATATATGCGCCAGTGATTACCATCGATATCAGTATTCCCATCATCAGAAGCAAAAAACGGATGAGGTTTTAATGATGAACCAAAAAAAACATGAATTATTTTACGCCCCCCCTCAATCAACGCGGCTATTCGCTTTATTCAACACCGTTGTGATGGGCTTACTTATATTTATGGCACTAACGGCATATTTCCAAAAAGGAATCATACTGGGGTTGTACATGGCGCCTCTTTTCGTCGTGATGTGCGGAGTGTGGATATGGATCTTCTTCGCCTGGGGGCACAGTCTCACCATTGGAAGTTCTTCGCTGACAATCCGCCGTCACAGAAAAGAAATACGGATTCTTTACAAAGACATCATTAAACTCCAGCGCAGAGGGTCTCGTGTGGAAATTACCACTAAGGAGAAAACATATCGCTTGTTTTATCCCAGCATCAAAATGCTCATCACCGTAACTAAGACTTTGGAAGCACATATCCCAAAATCCCGTCGCACAACAGACTGAACACCCCTCACACTACACAAATCCTGTGTGGGACAATTCGTTCACCTTATCGATTTTCCCCCATATCAATCAAACAACACAGATTTTGCTCCCCAATCAGCGAGTCTCTTTTCGTAGTTCGATACCCTTAGGATAAAAAATTGGGTTACGAATTTTGCGATTCTCTTTTCTTATCATAATCTCCAAAACAAGCATCGACAATCTGCAGCAAAGAAAGATACCCCTGAACACGATAATGCTTATCGACTACGGGTAAACCACTAAACCCGTGCAAGTGCATCTTCTCGAAAGCATCCTGCAAAGTATCCCCCAGTTGAACAAAGACAGGGTCATTCATCACATCTGCCGCCAAAGGCACATTTTTAGGGTCAACATATTTTAAGGCTTTCTCATAACCTGGCGGGTCATTTATAAAGGCTTCCGGAACCACAGGAATCATCATTACATCTGTCAAATCAGAAGGAGAAATCACACCCATCAAACGCCCTTCGTTATTGACTACACAAGCCATAGGCGCATCCGGTGCTGAAAGGAGTGCTTTCATCACATCCTGCAAGGATGTATCTACGCTCACAACAACAGGTTGCTTTCCTTTATTAATAAAGATATTTTCGACTTTGAGTTCCCGTTGGGCTTGCCAATTATCGATCATAGCCTTACCATAAGTATCTTTGATATCCTGGCGGAACCACTTCATCAAATTCGATTCCTTCTCTTCCTCCTCTTTTGGAACCTCTCCTTCAGGACGACCCCATTTTTTCAAACCAAGTGCTTTGTCAACCGGTACAACAAAAAGGATTCCGCTATTGGGACGATCAAAACCTTTGATAACCCGATCCGCTTCAGAGATAGCAACTTCCAAGACCTCCGAATCGTCAATCAGGCTCATCAGAACGCGTTGACCAGATTTGTTCTGGTCAAAGATACCCAAAACCGAACTTAAACCAGAACGCTTGACAAGTGCCTGAGCCTGAAAACCGCCAAAAGAAGGCAGCATCGTTACCCCAGGAACGCCAGCATCCCGCCAAACTTTGAGTAATTCGGGAAGGCGGTCGACATCATGCAAGATAACGATTAAAAGCGTGTGCATAACGAACTCCTAATATACCGTGATTGTGTTCACTGATTATTTTACCAACAATTCGGTGACTGTGGTTTAGTGCATTTTTATAACTGGCGGTGATTAATCTGGTCTTAGATTAAACCTGTTATTTTATAACAATAAGGAGGAAGTCGCGTCAATCTCCTACATG
>DUEG01000146.1 GCA_011176615.1 Anaerolineae bacterium
CCCTGCAACCATTATCGATTGGTTCGGCAGCGTTCATTCAAGAAATCCGTGAACAAGCAGAGATTGCAATCCGTGAAGCCGACGTAATCTTATTTATGGTTGATGTAGAAAGTGGTGTTACACCAGCCGATCAAGAAGTAGCCCAGTTGCTAAGGCGTTCACCGGAGAAACCAGATAGTAAAACGCGTCCACCCGTTTTTTTGGTTGTGAACAAATGCGATAATGATGAGCGCCGTGAAGAAGCCGTTGCGTTTTTCGAACTGGGCATGGGGAATCCCTATGCGATCTCTGCGTTACATGGGGTTGGTGTGGGGGACCTGTTGGATGACGTTGTCTCCGGTTTTTCAACTGAAGAGGAAAAAGTGGAAGATGACTCGGTCAAGATAGCAATTGTTGGAAAGCCTAATGCGGGAAAGTCAACTTTACTGAATCGTCTAGCAGGAGAGCCCCGCGCAATTGTAAGCCCGATAGCAGGAACAACTCGGGATGCCATTGATACAACCATCACTTACGAAAATATCCCTATCACGCTAATCGATACCGCGGGTATAAAGCGGCGTGGAAAAATTGCGCCAGGGGTGGAAAAATATAGTGTGATTCGTGCGCTAAGAGCTATTGATCGGGCTGATGTAGCCTTGTTAATGATTGACGCACAAGATGGCGTCACCGCACAAGATACCCATATTGCCGGTTTTATTTTAGAAAAATGGAAGAGCGTGGTTGTGGTTGTTAATAAATGGGATGTGATTGAGAAAGATACATACACAATGCAAAATTATACACACCATATCAGACAAGAGTTGAACTTTATGGATTATGTACCTGTGTTGTTCATCTCTGCGAAGACTGGTAAACGGGTTGAGCAGGTGATTCCGATGGCATTGCGGGTGCAGGAACAGCGGCTGTTGCGTTTGTCTACTTCGACCATTAATAAAATTATCCAAAAAGCGTTAATGCGGCATCCGCCGCCCTCTAAAGCGGGGCGTCACTTAAAAATTTTCTATGGTACGCAGGTGCGAAGTGAACCCCCCACATTTTTATTTTATGTCAATGATCCGAAACTGGCTCACTTTACATATAGACGATTTCTCGAAAACCAGGTCAGGGAAACACAACCATTTTTAGGAACCCCTATCAGGATTGTTTTGAAAGCAAGGCGCTAACCATTCTTTAATTCGAACTTCCCTTGCACCTTATCTAAGACCCTCTTATAATCAAATTTTGATGGTTAGTCAATTGTTGGGACATGGGGGCGTTTGTATTAATTTAAAGATAGTAGTAGGTAAGTTTGTAATCTGGCTTTTGATGGTGAAGTATATTTATGGAAAATGGCAATAAAGAAAAAGATTTTGGTGATATTTTAGTAGAAATTCCTGAAAAGAAAGATAAGACGCAGGGGTTTCTTCACTTCTTGATAGATCTTATTGAGACTCTTGTTCTTGCTGCAATTTTATATTTGGGTATCAATGCGATCTCTGCTCGCATCCGTGTGGATGGGACGAGTATGACGCCCACTTTGCAGAGTGGGGAATTTGTGATTGTTAATAAATTGGCTTATAAGTTTGGCTCGACCAAATTGGGGGATGTGGTGGTGTTTAAATTTCCGCGTAACCCAAGCCAGGAATATATTAAACGGGTGATCGGTTTACCGGGAGATGAGATAAAAATCGTGAGGGGTAGAGTTCTTGTCAATGGACAACTACTAGAAGAGCCATATTTATCGTCTCCTACTGCTTACCAGGGAAATTGGGTCGTACCAGAAAACCAACTTTTCGTTTTGGGCGATAACCGGAACAATTCTTCGGATTCCCATAACTGGGGAACAGTACCGATGGAAAATGTGATTGGGAAAGCGGTTTTCGTCTATTGGCCTCCTGCAGAATGGGGTAAAATCAACACACATCCTAAAACGGTAAGCGCGACAAATCCGTATCCTTAGGAAATGGAGCCGCATATGAACATACCAGAAATCCTGAAACTAGCAGATGAATATAATCAGGAACTTCCTGATCTACCTGAATTACCTGAACCGCCAAGCGGCGCTGATATTGCTCGTTGGATCGATCATACGTTGCTCAAACCGCAGGCAACGGCTTCTCAAATCGAAGAAGTATGTGAAGAGGCGAAGACCTATAATTTTGCATCTGTGTGCATTACCCCATTCTTTGTGCCCTTGGCTGCTGGTCTTCTTCAAGGTACAGATGTGAAGACTTGCTCTGTAATTGGTTTTCCTTTGGGCGCGACACAATCGAGTGTTAAAGTAGTTGAAACATTGGTTTCGCTCGCGGGAGGCGCAACTGAAATTGATATGGTAATGAATATTGGAGCCTTTAAAGGAGAAGACTATAGTCAGGTTTTGAACGATATTTTGGCTGTTGTCCAAGTTGCTCACAACCAAGGTGCAATCGTTAAAGTGATTTTGGAAATGGCTTTGCTAACGCGTAAAGAAAAGACCGTCGCTTGTTTGCTCTGTAAACAAGCCGGCGCGGATTTCGTAAAGACCTCTACTGGATTCGGGCCCGGGGGGGCTACGGTGGAGGATGTTGATTTGATGAGACGCGTGGTTGGTTCAGAGATGGGCGTGAAGGCTGCTGGTGGTGTGCGCACGCTCGAAGATGCTTTAGCAATGATCCATGCGGGCGCGAATAGGATTGGCGCTAGTGCAGGGGTTAGAATTGTCAAGGAAGCGATTACTTGAGGATTTACCATGGGTGAACAGATCAAAGATCAGAGTTATACTTGTCCGGAATGCCAGGCTGGAAAGATGCACTTGAAGTATATTCCCTACTATTTATGGCTGGGAGAAGACCTGATCACCGTACCAGAGTTTCCAGCATGGGTGTGTGATATATGCGGGAAACGTGAGTATGACTCAAAGGCTGTTTCGTGGTTGAGGATTTTACTTGAAGCGGGGCATCGGCGGACTGTGCATAGGCAGGCAAGGCATGTTAAAGGAACTGAGGATCGACCTACAGCAACTTCTGGATAGTAACAATAGGAAGGTTTGGAAGTGGAATAGATTCCTTGACCTGGTTTAATGGCAGTGGTAAAATCCCGTCGCTCGCCCCCATCGTCTAGGGGACTAGGACGTAGCCCTTTCAAGGCTAAGACGGGAGTTCGAATCTCCCTGGGGGCACATAAAACCGCTGTCAAGGCGGTTTTTTTTAAGACCGGAGTCCCCGCAGGGGGGATGATATTCGAATCTGCCTGGGGGCACATAGAACCGCTGTCAAGGCGGTTTTGTTATTAAGACGTGAGTCCCCGCAGGGGGGATGATATTCAAATCTCCCTGGGGGCACCTTTGAATAAAACACGCTTCTGGCGTGTTTTGTGGTTTAATTGGGTTGGAATACTGCCTTTTTAATCTAAGGCTGGAGTCCCCGCAGGGGGGATGGTATTCAAATCTCCCTGGGGGCGCGAGGAGGGTGTGTTTTTTCGCCTTGTTTTTCATTATTTTCTTGAGGTACGCGTTGACGTTCGTTGAAGAGCATGATAGAATTCACGGCGCAAACGGGCGCGTAGCTCAATGGTAGAGCAGTGGCCTTTTAAGCCATTGGTTGCAGGTTCGATCCCTGTCGCGCTCATTCTCTGGTTAATTATTGCCTCTCGTATATTCTTTTCGGTTCTAATTTTTTAGAATTAGTTCAACCATCTGTGGGGATACTTTTGGTTTGCGCTAAGACCTGATTTCGGTAAAATAAAATAACTTCTCACATTGATTTGCTATTAAGAAATCGCTCATCTATGGGGATGTCTTCCCTTTAATCCAATTCACATGTGTTTTTTCGGTACGATCCGCATATTGCTTACGCCGTAAAACATCGCAAACTTGCTCAAATAATGTTTTCGGTTTTTTGTTCATTTTACTGTCCAGAGTGATTTAGTCGCAATCAGTTAGGTTATAATTTTCAAAATATAGTATTATGTGGAGTCCGATTCCAGATATCGCCTAGTTAGCCCGAATGAAGATAGATATATGTGATATTTCAATGAAAAATTAAGTTATGATTCCGACTTGATTGTCCAAGGTATTAGCAAAACTTGAAAAGTGGACTCTTGTAAAGATCAAAAGTGGACTCGAAAACCACTAAGA
>DUEG01000147.1 GCA_011176615.1 Anaerolineae bacterium
TCACGCCCAACGTTCACATAAAAGAAATATAACGCCAGGTCTCCAGGATAATCATCTACCGTTTGCGCCTGAAGCCCAAAAACAGCCGATCGCTCCCCTGGTTCCAATAAATTGTAGAACAATGCTGAATCAGTCACCCCACGGTAACGCCTCGCAGTACCCGCTTTTCCGAGTTCATCTTCCGGCAGGATTGCAATTTCCAGTAAGCGTACAACGAGGTCAGCGCGCGGCCGATCCACGTACCCGGCAACAATCACTTGATTAACTCTCAGGGTATCCAATGCAGTCCGGTATTCCACAAGACCCCGCTGATATTCCGTGTCTATCTCGCCCCCTGTTTCTCTCGGAGCCCATAATTCGAGTGGTCCATCCGTCAACGCAAAAACGTGCTTAGGGCATGAATTTTCCTGACGCCACGCTTTAGCGAGTTCAGCCAAGTATTGGCGTTCGCGCAAATCACGCTTCAGGTAAACCACGCTCTCTGAGACAGTCCCATAGCGTGTGTAAAGATCGTCCCCGTAGAATAATCGGCTTTCCACAAAAGTACCCGGAGCGTCTTTTTTACCATGCCAAAGCCGAATTGCACCAACATTGATTAAATAATAAAGGACCTGCCCGCGTGGATCTGGTGTGATCTGTGAACCGTCCGCCGCGATGATTCCCAGGTCTAAGGGTAATTCCGGCGGTTTAAATCTTCCCATCAGTGGCTCATCCATAGGAAGAGCGCAGCGCAAGTTTTTTACCTGGCTTGCCGCACGAAACACCTTCTTGCGGAGAGTTTCTTGTCTCTCAGATTGATTCTCGAAAATCCGGAAGGCTTCCACTCTTAATTCGTGGAGCGTTTTTTCCCTCTCCGGTGCCTGCTCGCCCAGTTTTTTGACTTGCTTTCTTAGTTGTAAATAGTCTAGGGACATGATCCTTCCCTTATGCTAATTAATAAACTCAACCTCGTTTGGATTGTATCACTGAACAGAGGGGGATGACAAGCGACAGAAGGCAATTTACTGATCCGTGTCCAATATCTTACTAACTACAATGGATAATCCACACACCATCCAGAAACACAATGATGAGTTCATCTATCTTGTTTATCTTAAGTCAATATTTAAGTGTACAATGGGTACATCTTTTTTTGTCTTTAGCGGCTTAAATCCTCGGGAACCTTTTTCGAAGGATATACGTCTCTATCATGGCAAGACACTTATATAGTACAGAAAATAATTGGTTTTATAACCAAAAAGGAGTTAGAAAATGTTTAAAAAAACTATCATAATCCCCCTGATCATCATTGCCAGCATCCTTCTGGGTGCTTGCACCTCTGGCGCTTCCGCATCGGTTTTGAAAGATGAGAGTAAGGAGACACCCAGAACCTTATCGGTAGATGGCGACGGGAAAGTTACCCTCGTCCCCGATATGGCGACGATTTCCATCGGTGTGCACAGTGAAAACAAGAACGCCACCGAAGCCGTTGCCAGCAACAATTCGAAATCGCAAGCGGTAGTCACTGCCTTGAAGTCCTTCGGTATTGCGGATAAGGATATTCGCACGCGGAATTTCAGTATTTTCCCGCGGCAGGAATGGAGCAAGGACGGCGAGCGCCTGGGTATCACCTATGTGGTTGATAACACAGTGGTGGTAACTGTGCGCGACCTGGATAAAATCGGTAAAATTTTAGATGAAGCAATCAAAGCCGGCGCCAACAACATCGGCGGCATCAGTTTTGATGTGACAGATAGGGAAAGTGCATACCAGAAAGCGCTTGCTGCGGCTGTTGAAAACGCCCGCGCCCGTGCAGAAGCGATAGCGAAAGCCGCAGGCGTAAGCATCGATAAAGTGCAGTCCATCGATAGTTACGTAAATGCGTCACCCGTACCCGTTATGCGCTCCTATGCAAAGGATATGGAAGCTTCAGCTGCCAACGAAGTGCCAATCTCGGCTGGGTCAATGGACATCACCGTAACAGTTCATATCGTTTTCACCCTGCAATAAATAACCCCCATTAATTAAGAAAACACGAGGCGCTGAATAGGGCGCCTCGTGTTTTTATTTCCGAAGTATCAATCGTCGCATGCTTCCAGCAGGGGATCAATCGCCTCGGGCGGCTGTGCCAGCACAACCCTTTCGCCGCAGATTACAATCGGGCGCTGTAAAAGTTTAGGGTGCTCAGCAGCAAGTTCAGCAAATTCCTCAGCGGTCAATTGCTTTCCCTTAAGCCCCAATTCCTTATAGATTTTTTCTTGCTTGCGGATGAAGGCATCCACATCCAACCCCGATTTGCGGATTAACGCCGCCAAGGTCTCTGGGGAAAAGCCTTCCTTGAGGTAGAGAAAGATTTCCGGCTCAATGCCCTTTTCCTTCAGGTAGATTAAGCCGGCTCGGCTTGTCCTGCAGCGAGGATTATGCCAAATCAAAATTTTATCCATTATCCATTCCTTCACCCTATCCGATTTATCCCCCCATTATAAACATTATTCTTTCCATAATTTTCCATATCAAATTGCCATTGGCATGGTATAAATACCCATTGTGAACAAGTCCTTCTCCTTTTCACCTCCATTGCGTAACGGGACAATTGTACACGTTATAGCAATCGCTGCATTTGCCGCCATCGGCGCATGGGGATTATGGCACGCGTCCCGTGTCCATATCGGACCTGAATTTATTTTTTACTTTGCGCCCACAGCACTGGCGGTATTCGTTATTCCTTTGCTTGCTTATCGCATTTATGCGTTGCAAAACGCGGAATATCGGATGGACCGAGACAGCATTCAACTGCAATGGGGCTTTCGCCTAGAGATCATCCCAATGAATTCGGTGGAATGGATTCGCCCCGAGTCCGATCTTGAATTGACCCTGCCGAAACCAACCCTACGCTTCCCAGGGGCTGTTCTTGGGCGCAAAAAATTGCCCTCTGGCAAGATTATTATCTTCCTCGCAACACACTCACACGACTTAATCCTGATCAAAACACCCGAAAAGATTTACGCTGTCTCACCCAGTGAACCTAATGGTTTTATAAGCGCCTTTCAATCCCTTATAGAAATGGGTTCTCTAGCGCCACCTAACGAGCAATCTATCCTCCCTACCTTTTTGCTCGCGCGAGTTTGGCAAACGATTCCCGCACGCGCTTTGATACTCTCGGGTTTTGTGCTGGGTTTTGCGCTTTTTGTATGGGTCACCTTCGCAGCGTCATCGAGGGCGCAAATCTCATTGGGATTCCTGAATACAGGCGAACCGCGAAGTCCTATTCCAAGTATCCGATTGATGCTTTTACCAGTGCTGAATGGTTTCACATATGTCATCAATCTGCTTAGCGGTATTTTTATTTTTCGAAAAGAAGAGAATCGACTCTTTGCATATCTTCTATGGGGTGCGAGCGGAATTGTCGCGTTACTTTTCTTGCTCTCAATGGTTTATATTCTCAGAGGTTCGTAATTTTATCCACCAATTATCTAAATTTATCCACAGTATTTCTAGGATTATCCACATTTCATGCAAATTCTCATCGGTTTTTTACTCGGACTCATCATTAGCCTTCTAGCTAGGAAAGCAAAAGCGCTTGACGACAGCGGTGCCATTGCTGCCACACTAACTGGCGGGTTGATCTTCGCGTTTGGGGGATTGCCTTGGGCGGCGGTTCTACTTACTTTCTTTATATCGTCCAGCCTGCTCTCAAATTTCCTGAGCGCCAGAAAACGAACAGTCGGCGAGAAATACTCCAAAAGCAACAAACGTGACTGGGCTCAAGTGCTTGCCAATGGGGGACTAGGTACGTTGTTTGTGATTCTCAACCGTTTCATACCAGCATCGCCCTTACCATGGTTAGGATTCATCGGCGCTATGGCAGCGGTGAATGCGGACACATGGTCGACTGAACTAGGCGTGCTTGCCCCCTCATCACCGCGTTTGATTACAAACGGGAAACAAGTGGAAGCGGGCACATCCGGGGGTATTTCTCTCGTTGGTACGCTGGCGTCCTTATTAGGCGCCGCGCTGATTGGATTGGTCGCATATATATTCTCTCCAACGCCGAGTTTTCTCCGAATAATAGGCATCAGTTCCGTTGCAGGGTTACTTGGCTCATTGTTTGATTCCCTCCTTGGAGCCTCCATCCAAGCAATCTATTATTGCCCTGCCTGCAATAAAGAGACCGAACAGCATCCCTTTCATCAATGCGGTGTGAAGACCCGCCAAATTCGAGGGTATCAGTGGTTAAATAACGATATGGTCAATTTCCTCGCCTCGCTTTTCGGATCAGGAATCGCCATTCTCCTGGGCGTTTTGATATTCTAATTTCTCCCCTCCATGACCATTCGTTGGTTTGGACTCGCGGATTGATTGCTATACCTAAACGTAGAGACACCCGCTAAAACATCACTACGCCCATTTCCCCATCTTGAATATCCCATAGAAAAGAACGCCCGATTTAATCTATCAGAATCCAATCAACATAAAAATTCTAACTACCTCACTGCTTTGCATCTCCTCAATCCAATGCTCAGTCTGCAGTACAATACGAGTTGTTTTGTGTTCTTCCTTATGAACCTAGGGATTTCAGCATTAAAATTGTGGCGCTCCTTGTTATAATCATCAGGCAAAGAATTGTTGCTAATCAGTATTCTAGTAAAAGGTACCGCAAAATAAAACAAACGAGCAAAAAACTATGATCCCAATCAAATTATCCATCTCAGGGTTTCTGTCCTATCGCGACCCTGTTGAAATCGATTTTGGCGGAATTCACCTAGCATGCATCGCTGGTCAAAATGGCGCCGGAAAATCGTCCATCCTTGATGCAATCACATGGGCGCTTTTTGGCAAGGCACGCAAGGACGATGAATCGATCATTAACTCAAATGCCGACCTCGCCGAAGTCATCCTTACTTTTTCCTATGAAGGAAACACGTACCGCGTCCAGCGAACCAATCCTCGAGGAAAAGCCAAAACCCTTGAATACTATATCAAAAGCGCCAATAATGGATGGAAACCGCTTACTGAAAGAAGATTAAGGGACACGCAGGAACGTATCGAAAAAACTATCAGTATGGATTACGACACCTTCGTTAATGCTTCTTTCTTCTTACAGGGGAAAGCAGATGAATTCACAAAACAAACCCCTGCAAAACGCAAAGAGATTCTTTCAAACATTCTTGGGCTCGAAAAATGGGACACCTTCAAACAAAGGGCAACTGAAAAACGTAAAGAGATTGAGGCGCAAATCGCCAGAATAGATGGGCAAATCCAGGGAATCAATGATGAATTATCGGAAGAAGAAGTCCGTGCAAAAAGACTAGAAGAAATCCAGAAAGAACTGGGGCGTTTAACAAAACTGCGAGTCATGCAGGAGAAATCTTTAGAGAGCATCAAACAAACGATGGCAACGCTGGATGGACAACGCCAACTCGCAGAAACCCTCCGAAGCCAACTCGAATCCAAAGAGCAAGCCCTAGAAAACAAGCGTATATCCCTTCAGGATCGCTCGGATGAAAAAAGCGCTTACCAAAGTTTGCTCAAGCGTGCTGCTGAGATTAAAGATAATTTCAAGTCCTTACGTACTGCTCGCCTGGAATTAGAACGTTTGAACGATATTGCCAAACAATTCCATGACCAGGAGAAAAAGCGTCAAGAACCGCTTCGCGAGATTGCAGCAGAACGAGCACGCCTTCAACAGGAATTGAATTCTTTATTAGAGCGTCGTAAAGAATTAGAGGCAGCGACCGCTGAACGTCCCCATCTCATTGGCGAGATTCAAAAAGCGGAACAACAAATCCAAGAAGCACAATCAAAACTCGAGCAACGCGATAAATTAAAAGCAGAACTTGATTTAGTTCGCCAACAGAAAGCCGATGCAGAAGCCGAAAATCCACGGTTAAAGGAGGAGATGAACGACCTCAAAGCACGTATCGATGCGCTAACAAAAAGCGAAGCGGTTTGTCCAACCTGTGGAAAGCCCCTGCTTGAAGACCAGAAACAAGAACTCCTCCAAGATTTGCAGACCCAAGGCAAAACAATGGGTGATAAATACCGTAATAACATTACCCTTCTTAAAGAAGTCACCCATCATCAAAAGCGTCTAATAGAGGAAATCAATCTCCTCACAAAAGCAGAAGAGGAATTACGCAACCTAAATCGGATTCTCGATCAACTTAAGAATAAACAGTCTGAAATTGATAACAAACAAAAGGACTGGGAAACAAAAAATGCGCCTCGACTCACGAAAATCGAACAAAGCCTGGAACAAGAAGATTATGCGTCTGAAGCCCGCGAGCGCCTTAGAAAAATCGATGCTGAATTAAAAACCATTGGCTATGATGTTGAACCACATGATGCACTTCGCAAACAGGTTTCGGAAGGACTTCAAATCGAAGAAGAATATCATGCCTTGGAACGGGCAACCGCTGCGACTGAACCTTTGGAAAGAAGTATCAATGACCTTAAAGAGGAAATCGCCACGCTCCAAAATGAAATCGCTGCCCTTCAAAAACAGCACGATGAAGCCATTACCATCTTGGCTGCTGCAGAAGCAGAAATGCCGGACTTGAAACAAGCCCAGCAAGAATTGTTGAATATTCAAGAAGACGAAAATAATGCGCGCATGAGAATGGGCATGGCGCAACAAATGGTTGAAGCCATCAAGACCCAAAAGGAAAACCTCAAAAAGATCAACAGAGCGCGTGAAGAACTCGCAATCCTGCAAAGTCAATATAAACAATTAGAAATCGCTTTTGGTAAGAATGGTGTCCCCGCTTTGCTTATCGAACAAGCCCTCCCGCAGATTGAAAACAAAGCCAACGAAATCCTTCAACGCTTAAGCGGGGGGAACATGAACATACGCTTCATAACACAACGAAAACTCAAAGACAAAAAGAGACAAGACCTAAAAGACACCTTAGATATTCAAATCAGCGATAGCAGCGGTATTCGCGGTTACGAAATGTATTCCGGCGGAGAATCATTTCGAGTCAATTTCGCAATCCGTATAGCGCTCTCAGAAGTGCTCGCCCAGCGCGCAGGAGGGCGTTTGCAAACCCTGGTGATTGACGAAGGGTTTGGTACCCAAGACGATGTTGGACGCCAAAGGCTTGTGGAGGCGATTAACATGATTGCTGATGACTTCAAAAAGATCTTGGTCATCACTCATGTCGAAGAGTTGAAAGACGCATTTTCAACCCGTATCCAAGTAGAAAAGACCCCGCGCGGTAGCCAGATAACAATTTATTAGGTTCATGATGCCCTTATTACATACCGAAGACCTCACCAAAGAATATCAGATGGGAGAAGTTACGGTTACCGCCTTACAAAAGATTAACCTTTCTGTGGAATCAGGGGGATTCGTCGCTATCATGGGTCCTTCCGGCTCCGGAAAATCCACCCTCCTTCATCTCCTTGGCGGGTTAGATAACCCAACTTCGGGTGAGATCTATCTAAACGGCGAACCGCTTTCCAAGATGGCGGATGATGAACTGACAAAGTTGCGCCGACGAAAAATTGGGTTTATATTCCAATTCTATAATTTAATACCTACGCTGACTACTATTGAAAATGTTGGGTTACCCTTATTAATCGATGGACAATCATTACAACATCACCGAGAACACATCGCGCAATTGCTCAAACTGGTTGGATTAGAAAACCGAGCAAACCATCATCCGGATCAACTCTCCGGGGGACAGCAACAACGCGTAGCAATTGCGCGAGCATTTGTCAATAATCCCGAAATCGTCCTTGCTGATGAACCCACAGGAAACCTTGATTCCAACGCGGGCACTGCCATTCTGGGACTTCTCAAACGCACGTGCAAGGAATTTCAAACCACCATCATCATGGTCACCCATGACGCTCGTGCCGCTTCATACGCAGATCGGGTAATCTTTCTCAAAGATGGTCAGATCGTACATCAAATTCAGAACAATGGGGACAGAATCGCCGTAGACAATTTAATGGCGATCATGGCTCATCTCGAAATCTAAAGCAAACATATAAAGGCGCTTTCTCTTATGTTCTTGGCTACATTTCCATGGCTCACACCGCTGGCGCTGGCATTACGCAATATGTACCAACGAATTGGTCGCACATTCCTGACTTTAACGGGAATCGTGCTTGGCGTAGCCGTTGTGCTTGCCATTCAAATCACCAATGACAGCACGCTGGCATCCATCAACCAATTATTCGACAGAGCAGCCGGGAAAGCAAATCTATTAGTCGTCCCGAATACAGGCAGTGGTGATGTATTAGATCCAAACCTGGTTCCAAAAATAGAACAAATCGAGGGCGTCGAATTCGCGGCACCCTCTGTCCAGGTACATACAATCCTGGCGGCAGATGCAGGGACTTGGGAAATTAATATTGACCTTACTGGTGTGGCAGACACGAATAGTTTAGATATCCATGGGGTAGACTTCACGAAAGATACATCAATTCGTCTTTACGAACTATCAGCAGGTACGCTGCCCGAGGACGAGCACTATCAAGTTGCGATTACAAACCAATATGCTGACGAAAAAGAATTGGACATTGGTGATGACCTAGTTTTCCTCGTCCCCAACGGAATAGAACGATTACGCATCACCGGTTTACTCTCCAAACAGGGTGTGGGATTGATCAACGACGGCGCAGTAGCCTTTGCGCCATTATCCGTCATTCAGGATTTATTCAATAGAGGCGGAGAATTGGATGAAATTGCAATTAAAGCAAACCGTTCATATAATGCCTCTCCTGGCAAGTTGGATACTTTAAAAACATCCATCCAAAAACGAGTTTCAGGTGAGGCTCGAGTGATTTACCCAGCAGCCAGGGGGCAAACAGTTGCAAAAATGCTCTCAACATATCAAAAAGGTTTATCACTGTTCTCGTTGATCGCGATTTTCGTTGGCGCCTTTCTAATCTACAACACCTTTTCGATGACAATTGCAGAGCGCACCAGAGAAATCGGGATGCTGCGAGCCATTGGTATGAACCAATTTCAGGTAATCAAGATGGTATTAGCGGAAGCAGTGCTCCTTTCTATCATTGGCTCATCAGCGGGATTAGGTGTTGGCGTATTAATGGCTCGGGGATTAATGATTCTTATGGGAGGAATGGTATCTTCCAGCCAAAATACTTTTCTCGTTGGTTGGCAAGGCATTCTCCAGAGCATCGGCGTTGGTGTAGGTGTAACCCTGGGTGCTGCTTTATTGCCTGCTGCTCAAGCCGCTCGAATATCCCCACTTGCTGCACTACGGATTCGCAGTCGATCAGGGGACAAAGTCAAACCAATTACATGGATTACCGGTTTGGTCTTATTGTTTGTTGGCTGGGCAGTTATCTACAAACTTGAATTTCGGGAGGGGCTGACGTTTTACCTGGGCAGCATCGCTATCATCCTCACCATGCTTGGCGCGACACTTACTGTGCCGCTCATCATATCGTTCATGGAACACATAACACGCCCGATCGTCACAGCTCTATATGGAAAAGAAGGCATTATTGGCGCCTCAAACATAAAACGTTCTGTCACTCGGACCACACTTACCGTTGCTTCTCTGATGGTTTCTTTAGCGATGATCATCGGTATTGGATCACTGGCTTATTCATTTGAAAAAGATATGTCCAATTGGATCGACACGGCTTTAGGCGGGGATTTGTATGTTCGCTCACCAATTGCACTGCGTGAATCATTTGCGCACCAACTAGAAAATGTGCCCGGCGTCGCTGCTGTAACGCCCGCAAAATATTTGACCGTTCGGGTTGCGCCAGAATCATTACCCCGAAATACAGATGAAGATGATACACTAATCATGATCGCTATTGACCCAAGCACAACCCGCAAGGTTAACGATGTGCAATTCGCCGTTGGTCAAGGAAACCCTGACGATAATTGGGCAACATTTGCTCATGGAGATTCGGTGTTCATTTCATCCGTCGTTGCCGATCGATTTCATTTGAATAAAGGAGATAAATTTCGCATCCTCACTCATCGGGGAGCCCACGATTTTACAGTGGCTGGCGTAATCATTGATTTTACGGGTCAGGGATATGTTATCAATTGTACTTATAATGATATGAAACGTTGGTTCTCAACGAGCGGCGTTGATCGTTTTGCAATCAAAGTAGAACCGGGTTATGATGTCCTAACAGTTGCTGATGAGATAAAGACCCGTTATAAATCTAGCAAAACAATCAGCGTACAAACTTCCGAAGTATTTAAAGCGGATATTCGCGGATTGATGGAGCAAGCATTTCGCCTATTCGATGTACTTAACACGATTGGTGTGATCATTGGCGCCTTGGGAGTAATCAACACCTTAACTATGAATATACTTGAGAGGCAACGAGAGATCGGCGGGTTGCGTTCCTTAGGAATGACTCGCTCACAGATAATCCGCATGGTACTGGCAGAATCCCTCGCTTTAGGCAGCATAGGCTGCGTTTATGGTCTAATTTTCGGATACGTTATGGCTCAAACCTTAATTCTGGGTGTGAACAAAATGAATAGTTATGATTTAACTTATACATTTACAGCAAAGCCTTTCATTATCGGGATCGTTCTTGCCATCTTAATCTCCCAAGGAGCAGCCTTACTACCTGCCCGCAGGGCGGCACAAATTAACATCATCGAAGCCATAAAACACGAGTAAAATTAAGGTAAGATATACAACGAAATGAACAATAAATATCGCATACCACTTGGCATCATCATCGTTCTTGCACTATCCTCGCTGGGATATTGGGGATACATCCGTTATGCTGCTCCAATCCAGGAGACGCCTTCGCCACAAGTTGTAGATACTGAAAAATCTACTATTCCAACCATCATCTCTGCTGAAGGAAAAGTTGTTCCTTTTCAATACGCGCATCTGAGTTTTCGTGTACCGGGCTTTGTTGAACAAACTTACGTAAAAAAAGGAAATCGAGTCAAAAAGGGCACATTATTAGCACACCTGGAAAACCAAGAGCAGTTAGAAGCCGCAGTCGCTGCAGCAAACCTGGAATATGTATCTGCAAAGCAAGCGCTGCTCGAGTTATACGACAAACACGATTTAGCACTTGCCCAAGCCCAACAAACTGTTGCAGAATCGCGTTCATCACTCGATGAAGCACAGCGTACTTTAGATAACTTAAACGCCACAGCCAGCGAATCAGACTTGGAGGCTGCCAGAGCCGGTGTCGCACTTGCGGAAAAGATTCTCAAAGAAGCACAAGATTTATATAATCAATACAGTCATAAACCCGAAAACAATGCTAAACGCGCTGCAGCAAGGCTCGCTCTTGCCGCAGCACAAAAACAATATGATTTCATTGTACGCCAGTTGAATTATTTAGAAGGGACACCCAACGATATAACAATCGAAAGAGCGGAAGCCAATCTCGCCCTTGCTCACGCACAACTCGACGACGCCGAAAAGACTTACAAAACCCTCCAGAATGGTCCAGACCCTGATGATGTGGAACTTGCCAAAGCGCGTCTTGACAATGCCGATGCTGCGCTAAAAGCAGCCCATGCAGCACTGGATGATTTAGAATTACGGGCTCCCTTTTCCGGCGTGATCATCTCTTTTGACGTCAAGGAAGGAGAAAGCGTCAGTCCTGGCATTCCCCTTGTATTACTTGCTGATTTATCCACCTGGCAAGTCGAAACTACTGACCTCGCAGAAAGCGATGTTGCTTCCCTCCGCGAGGGAATGAAGGCAACCGTTACGCTCGATGCTTTTCCTGATAAAAGTTTCGAGGGTGTAATCACAGAAATCAGCCTATTAGGCGAAGACCGAAGAGGTTCAGTGACTTATACGGTTTCCTTAACTTTCGATCCAGATGATGTTCCAGTGCGATGGGGAATGACCGCATTTGTGGATATTACCCTGCCATAACACCACTATTTCTTTTTCCCTCATTCCAGCAATCTCGCTAACCCTGATTTGCCCACTCTGAGAGCCAATCTTGATCCAAGATTGTTCCCAATCGGGCAACCATCTCATCTTGCAATATCAAGAATACTCGCCTAGCGCGTTGGATAACGGTTGCAAACCCTAGTCATAGACGAGGGATTCGGCAGCCAAGAATATATTGGACGTAAAATATTATCATGTTGGCGAAAAATTTGTAGCGCCTTTTCTATCGTTTCTGATTTCATTGTATAGAATTTATAGAATTAACTGTTACTCTTAATAATTACAGTTAATATACTACTTTAGTTGGTTGTTAACTCCACTTGACAAGGCGTCGGGAAACTACCTTTCGAACAAACGCAGATACTCCTCAAACCGAAATACGCGGTTACGTTTGTAACCTGTAGTTTCAATCAGAATGTTTTGTTCGGTAAATGCTTTGAGCAAATCGTTTGCTGCCTTGGGAGACAAGCCCATCATTTCCTGCACATCCTTGGCTGTCACAACGGGTTGGCTGAAAAGTTTGCGAAGGAATGCCATCCCTTGTTTTGAGCGTCTTCCCAAGCACAGGATACGCTCCCCTTCAATGGAAGATTTCAAATCTGTGATTTTCTTCAGAGTGCCCACTGCATTTTCTGCAGTTTGGGTAACTCCAACCAAGAAAAACTTGATCCATTGATCAAGAGCATTTCGTGTCCGAACAAGGCTCAGGTTATCGTAGTACAACGATCTATTCTTCTCCAAATAGTCAGAAAGATACAACAGGGGAGAATCCAATACGCCTTCGGACACCAGATACAAGGTAATCATCAATCGACCTATTCTGCCGTTACCATCCAGAAACGGATGGATAGTTTCAAATTGATAATGAGCAATGGCTATTTTAATCAAGTGAGGCACTTTGATGTCTTTATTCTGAAGGAAGAATTCAAAATCAGACATCAACGCCGGTATTTCAGACGGCGCTGGCGGAATGAAAACAGCATCTGCAAGGCTTGCTCCACCAATCCAGTTTTGCGATTTTCTAAATTCTCCTGGTTGCTTCCATTCACCCCTGCCTTTGGCAAGCAGAATTTTATGCGCGTTTCTGATGAGCCTGTTGGATAGCGGCAGGTTTTTCAACGCATCCAGGGCATAATTCATCGCATTGACGTAATTGGTCACTTCTTGCCAGTCATCGCGCTTTTCTGGATTGATGCTTTTCTTTTCAACGAGCGCATCTTCTATTTTTGTTTGAGTACCCTCAATCCGGCTGGAATTCACAGCCTCTTTCAACACGTGCATTTTTATATATACATCAATATCAGGAACGAAGTGGGAAAAGGCATTTAACTCCCCCAGTTTCAACGATGCCTCTTCCAACAAATTGTTGATACCCGTATCCGTCCAACAAAAAGGGTGATTTATTTTTTCAGGCACAAAATATCTGTATTTATACCCTGATTTATATGAGCCGGCTTTGAATTTTTTGATGTCCATAACGAGCCTCAAAGGGAATTATGGATTTGCTTATTTTACTTTTGAATACCAAAGTAAATTATAGTATTGCTTATTTTACCATATGGTAAAAACGGAATACTAGTTATCGCTTCTTTTGTCTGGGATTCCGCAATCATTTTTTTGTAACACACTCGAGGTTCACCCAAAAAACGCTGGCATGTTGGATAAAAGTGGTACCACATTTCCATAGCCATAATTACGGTGTCGGTACCACGCTCTCTTTGCAGCCTTCCGAAGATAAATATTCACGAATAGTTAGCCAGTCTTAACTGATTTCCGGTGGAACAGCCTGATTGGTACATTACTCATATCAGAGTCAATATCACCGGGCTATACCGATTTATTGATGAAAAGATGCCCA
Organism: Anaerolineae bacterium; assembly: GCA_011176615.1. Lineage (GTDB taxonomy): Bacteria > Chloroflexota > Anaerolineae > Anaerolineales > UBA11858 > G519. The sequence goes on from DUEG01000147.1 coordinate 13,723, forward strand.
AATAATGTTTCAAACTTTTCTCGATGCTCGTCATCTTTGTGATAATAATGAATAAACACTTCATGCTATGAATATCCCCCACCACCATAAAACGCGTTCGTTGCTCTCGTTCACTGGCACGCCCACGGAATTGTAGGATCTAGGCGCTATTTACACTCACCTCCCCCCCCATTCCAGCAATCTCGCTAACCCTGATTTGCCCACTCCGAAAGCCGATCTTGATCTAAGATTTCGATGCCCTCTCTCGAAGCACGAATAGCGCCGCTGCGCTCAAGTTCACGCAGAGACCTCGCGACGACCTCCCGCACCGTTCCCAATCGGGCGGCGATCGCATTTTGGGTTAACCGATGGCTACCGCGTCCAGCCAATTCCTGATCAGACAAGGAGATAATCAAACGGGCTAGCCGAGTGCTTACCTGGAAAAAGGACAACTCTTCCACCATTTCCACAAACATTCTTAAGTTCTTGCTGAGATTCAAGATAATTGGCGCAGAAATTTCAGGGTGTTCCCGTAAGGCTTTTCGAATGGCTGACGCGTCTATTATCCAAACGCTACTCTTCTCCAATGCGGCAACATTCACCGGGTTCCCCCCACCATCGAAGACAGGCACTTCATTAAAAGTTGCCCCCTCTTGGAAAACCTTCATCACCATTTCACGACCCTGAGGAGAAAGTTTATAGAGTTTTACACTCCCCTTTCGCAAAATATACAATCCCTTGCTTGGTTCATCCTCGAGGAATAAAGTTTCGCCCCGGTCGAATTGAAACAGCGCCATATGCCTAATTAAATCATTTAAGATTTCAATATCAACAGCGGAAAAGTACCGGTTGTTCTGAACTGCGCTCAATTTCTCCGATTGTGTTGCGCTCAATCTTTTCATAAATTTCACCCTGTGTTCTCAAATATCAACCCGACCCCAAAGGTGTTCTATAAATGCGGTCAGTTCCTCGATCGATTTCCCACGGATAAACAATATGTGCGTTTGTCGTAGCAGCAAAGTAATCTGGGCGCACTGTTCCGAATATATTACGATAGGGATTAAAGTGTAGCACGCATGTATAAGGCACCCCTCCAGTAGCAGAGACGCGATTCTTAACCGCGGTAATTGTCCTCCCCGAACCCCAAACATCATCGACTATGAGGATACGTTTGTCCTTCAAGATACTTTCATCAGGAAACTGAATGAACTTTGGCCATGCAAACAATTTCGATCGCTCGCGCTCAATCTCAGCGGGAAAATCCACTGCAGCAGTTAGAACATAGGTAATATGCATGGCTTCTGCAAGTAATCCTCCTGGAATGATCCCGCCATGGGTAATCATCACCATCGCTTCAAACTCGATTTCGAATTGGGGGATTAAGTAATCAATCAAACGATCTACATCATCCCATGTTAATAATTCTTGTCTCATTTGCATAACCAACTCCTAAAACACCGCTTACTCAATTATAGCAGTGATGGGGGGTCAACCTCAATCCTATTTTCACCTAATGAACGACCGCGCAGCAAAGATAATGGATCAGGTCCTCGCAAAATAATCTGCCATCGGTAATTTCCCGCGACTCTCTCAAAAAAACAAGGAACAGGACCAATCATCTCGATTTGTCTGCGCTGTGTCGGCGTCATCCATTGTTGAATTGCTCCTGCAATATGGCGGCTTTCGTTCTCAACGCGTTCAGGATCGCGTCCCCGCATTTCAATACGTACTAACCGTGCAAATGGCGGATATCCAAGGTCTCTGCGATAGGCAATCTCTTTTGTATAAAAAGCCTGATAATCATGTTTTGCCGCGGTGCGGATTACGAAATGTTCAGGGGAGAATGTCTGCAGAACAACCTTACCACCTAAGGGGCTCCGCCCCGCTCGACCGGACACTTGTGTAAGCAACTGAAAGGTGCGTTCAGAAGCCCGATAATCGGGCAAGTTCAATCCAACATCTGCAAGGATCACCCCAACAAGCGTTACCCGCGGTAAATCTAGCCCTTTTGCCAACATCTGGGTTCCAA
>DUEG01000148.1 GCA_011176615.1 Anaerolineae bacterium
CACCATCTCTGGCATGAAACGATCACCGAATTCCAAGTGCATTGCTTCGATAATCGCTTCAGCCGCGCTTCGATGCCCACCACCCGTATCGGAGAATAAAAATAGTATATGAGGTTTCTTATCTTGGTGGTTCATGGTTGGCTGGTTTCTCAACGACCTTTTTAAGCCTGTGGGCTAATTTCCTTCTTGATAGAAGAATCCTATGTCCGCAGCCTGTACATTCTAAGCCGATATCTGCTCCCAAGCGTACCACTTTCCACTCGTAACTACCGCATGGATGGGGCTTACGAAGCCGCAGGATGTCATCTAAGTGTATTTCTGGTAACACGGCGGCATTATATCATGGTGTGCATGGATGGTATAATTTGAGGAAAGGAGGTTTATGTTTGGAAGTTTAAGTATTCCCACCCTGATTTCCAGGGTGATTGTCTTGTTGACCGCTTTTTCTGTGCATGAATTCGCTCATGCATGGACGGCTGATAGATTTGGTGATAATACACCGCGCATGAACGGGCGTTTGACTTTGAATCCCATGGCACATTTGGACCCAATTGGATCCTTGATGTTGATTGTCGCTGGTTTCGGTTGGGCAAAACCTGTGCCAATTAATCCTTATGTGTTGAGTAAGCGATCCCCCGCCGCGTTGATGTGGGTATCTCTTGCTGGTCCATTATCTAATTTGTTGATGGCAATTGTTGCAGCGATTCCATTCAGGGCTGGTTTTTATCATTTGAGTGATATCTTTCTCACTTCGGGTAATATACTGCCAACCATTCCTCAATTTTTAGGAGATTTTATTTACATTAATCTTATCTTGATGCTGTTCAATCTGATTCCCCTTGCCCCGTTGGATGGCGAGAAGGTTGCACTTTATTTTTTACCTTCCAGTTGGTCAGATACGCTCGACCGTTTGAGACCTTACGGTCCCATGATCTTACTTTTGTTATTCATCGGAGGTCCTGCTTTCGGTATTGATATTTTTGGGATGATCCTTGGACCACCGTTGCGATTGCTTATCAACCTTTTGGTAGGTTGATTGTGATGTTAAAGTTGATTAGTTTTGAATTGCTATTAATTTCTACATATTTTTTCATATGTTTTGGACAAAATGACCATTACTGACATCTTTTATCGGGTTAATCAATTCTCAAATGCTTTATTTGCTGGTTCACTTTCCCTGGATGAGAACCGTATTATCCAGGAATTACTTACTTCTGAGCAGCAGAAATTGTTTTTACGGTTGGAGCGCAGTGAGCAGAAACATAGTCTGCGTGTCTTGCGTACACTTATAGATGAAGGTGAAACTTCTCGTGATTTGCTGGTTGCAGCCTTGCTACATGACATAGGGAAAACCCGCTCTCCGTTGAATATATGGGAGAGGGTTTTGGTTGTATTAGGAAAAGCATTTTTTCCTGAATACGTGAAAAGATGGGAAACGAACGACCAAGACAATTGGCGGCGTCCTTTTGTGGTAGCAAAAACACATCCGCAGTGGGGAGCGGAAATGGCATTAGAGGCGGGGGCATCGCCACTTACCATTGCATTGATACGTAGGCATCAGGAGCAGTTAAAAACAAATTTCCAAGAACCAATGGAAGACAGACTTTTGAAAAAACTTCAGGAAGCAGACAGGAAGAATTAGGATTATTGATATGACTACAAATATTACGATCATCGGGCTGGGTCAAATTGGCATGTCCATTGGGCTCTCCTTGGCTAATCACAAAGACATTGTGCAACGGAAGGGATATGATATTGATAAAGAGATAGGCAAAACAGCGTTGAAGACCGATGCGGTTGATGAGTTTTCAACAAACCTTGTTTTAGCAGTGAGAAACGCAGATTTAATCATCCTTGCTTTGCCGATTAATGAGATAAAGGATATTTTAGAGATTATTGCACCTTTGATCCAGGATGGAACCGTGGTGATGGATACCGCTCCAGCGAAGAAAGCAGTTGCAGGTTGGGTTAAAGAATTACTTCCAGAAGGAATCTCGTATGTTGGCTTAGCGCCAATCCTGAACCCTGAATATTTGGCGGGCGAATCAACCGTTGTGGACACGGCTCATGGAGACTTGTTCCAAAATGGTTTGTTGGCAATCGTTACTCCGCCGAACACAGAGTCACAGGCTATTGAATTAGCAACGAATTTAACTGAACTTTTAGGTGCATCGCCTTTCTTTGCCGATTTGTATGAATTGGATAGTTTAATGATTGCCACGCATGTTATGCCACAAATCCTGGGCGCTGCTCTTGTCAATTCTATTGTTGACCAACCAGGATGGCGGGAAGCAAAGAAGTTGGCAGGCAGGGCATTTGCGGAAGTTTCTGGGCCCATTGATCATATGGATACTGCAAAAGCCTTGATGGCAGCAGCAATACTGAACCGCAATGATACACTTCGCTTGTTGGATGGTTTAATGATTGCTTTACAAGCAATGCGAGATGATATTGACAGGGAAAACACGGATGCTTTAATTGAGAAATTAGAAAATGCTCAGGAGGGACGTAAACGATGGTGGCGCGGGCGACAAACAGCAGACTGGCTTTCTGAAGAGACACCGCATACGGACATTCCCGCCGCATCGGATATTTTCGGGAGGCTTTTTCGATTTGGAAGAGGCTCTCGGGAGGATAGAACCCAGAAAGAGTAGATAAGATGGGCTTTTTTTGCTATATTGTTGAATGTGCAGATGGTACATTTTATACAGGATGGAGTACAGATCCGAACCGGAGGTTGCATGAGCATAATAAAGGACGAGGGGCGCGATATACACGAAGCAGACGCCCTGTGAAATTAGTCTATTTGGAGGATTGCTCTAGCCGATCAATTGCGATGCGACGGGAAAAGGCGATTAAAAGACTTTCCCGTATAAAAAAACAATCATTAATCCAAACTTTTCACATATCTAACTATTTAAAAGAGGATGAAAATGACTGATAAACTGAAATGGATTCATGACGAAATAAAGGTATTACAAGATAATGGGCTTTATAATCAAATTCGTACGCTTGGATCAGCGCAAGGTGCTTGGTTGATTGTGGACGGCGAGCGGGTCCTAAACTTTTGCTCAAACAATTATTTAGGGCTGGCAAATCATCCACGGGTAGTGCAAGCCGCCAAAAAAGCGATCGACAAGTATGGTGTTGGCCCAGCGGCGGTGCGTACGATTGCAGGGACAATGTCATTGCATGTGGAATTAGACCGGAGGCTGGCAGCTTTTAAAGGCGTAGAATCAGCAATTACCTTCCAATCCGGCTTTATGGCAAATCTGGGCGCAATACCTGCTCTGGTTGGAAAGGAAGATGGGATATTCTCGGATGAATTAAATCACGCTAGTATTATTGATGGCTGCCGTTTATCAGGCGCAAAGATCATCCGTTATGCGCATACTGATGCAGAGGATCTGAACAAACAACTTGCGCAGAGGCGGGCTGATTTCCGTCGCGCCCTGGTAATTACCGATGGCGTATTCAGTATGGATGGGGATGTTGCTCCCCTGGATAAAATTTACGAAGTGACCAAGAATTATGACGCAATTTTAATGGTGGATGATGCTCATGGCGAAGGAGTGCTTGGGAAAGGCGGACGGGGAATCGTCGATAAATTCAATTTGCATGGCAAGGTAGATGTTGAGATTGGAACTTTATCAAAAGCGTTTGGTGTTGTCGGGGGTGTTGTAGCAGGTAATCCCCTCGTTGTTGAGTGGTTGCATCAGCGCGGACGTCCATTTCTCTTTTCCTCGGCAATGACCGTGCCGGATGTTGCTGCCTGTATTGAATCAATTAATCTTCTCGAAGAATCAACACAACTTGTGGATAAACTTTGGGAAAATACGGATTATTTCAAAACCGCAATGAAACGGCTGGGATTCGATACCGGGAAGAGTGTGACCCCGATAACACCCGTGATGCTTGGGGATGCGGCGCTATCCCAGAAATTCAGTCGTGAATTATTCAATGTCGGTGTGTTTGCTATGTCACTAGGATATCCAACCGTTCCACGTGGGAAGGCTCGGATAAGGGTGATGATCTCGGCTGCACATACTAGGGATGACCTAGATAAGGGATTAGAAGCATTTGCTGAAGTGGGACGGAAATTAGGTGTGATCTCCTAATCTAAAAATTGATGGTTCGTAGGTTTATCTATGTATCGTTAAATATATCCAGCCCTGTAAACTTTGCAGGGTTGGATAATTGATTGAAGGGAAAAAGTCCCTCGATTAATTATTCACAAAGACGATCGTTTGTTGGACAATCTTCGAAATGGATAAAGTTAATCTGAAGATTAATATGCTCTTTAAAACCTTCAAAATAACAGTATGCTAAAATATAAGGGGGCTGGTCAGGCAGAAATTTCACAAAATATTCTCCTTCTGCTTCCAACCCGGTTTTTCTCAACTACAACAACAGAACTTTACCTTTTTTTGTTTGCAAATACCTCGCATCCATTCAGCTCCTCTAGGTTGCAGGTTTAGAAAACAATTCAAAAGACGATTTAGTAAAGGTGTTGCATGTTTCTTGAATACAACTTAATCGACTTATGGTTTATTTGGGAATAGATGATGGTTGTAATCGTTTATTCAACTTTTGACATTCTGAATTGCGCAGAATAAAATGATATTAATATTGTACAATGGGATAAAGAACAACCAAAAGCACGCAAATATCGGTGGTTTCGGTTCGGAGGCATTATGAGTTTGTGGCCTGGCAAATATGTGATTGGTTTGACAGGGAACATCGCAACAGGGAAAAGTGTTGTTCGTAAAATGCTGGGACATCTTGGCGCTTATGGTATAGACGCGGATACTTTAAGCCATCGCGCGATCGATAAGGGCGCCCCGGGATATCAAAAAGTTATTGACATCTTTGGTAAATGGATTTTGGGCACGAATGACGAAATTAATCGAGAAAAATTAGGGAGGCTGGTGTTTGATAATCCGGATGCATTAAAGGCTCTTGAGGATATTGTACACCCAATTGTAAGGGTTGCTATTGATGTGCTAGTGCGCCGCGCTGAGCAAAAAGTAATCGTTATTGAGGCGATTAAATTATTGGAAGGAGATCTATATAAGGCTTGCGATACGATCTGGGTCGCTAATGTGCCCCAGCAACTCCAAATTTCTCGCTTGATGAACAAGAGGAATATGAGCAGAGATGAGGCAGAAAGACGGATTATGGTTCAAACGCCTCAAGACGAAAAAATTAAAAATGCTCATGTTGTGATCGAGAACGATGGTACATTTGAGAACACATGGAGGCAAGTAGTTGCTGCCTGGCGAACGTTAATCCCAGTGATGGAGGCGCCTGTTAAGCGTCCCATTGAGGTGCCTGCTGGAGAGATCACGGTTCATCGCGCTCGTCCTCAAGAAGCTGAGGAAATCGCCCGTTTTATTGAAAAAATTACACAAGGCATGCGGAGACCGACACGATCAGATGTTATGGCTGCTTTTGGAGAACAAGCATATATGGTGTTAACCCTAGATAAGAAAATGGTAGGATTGCTTGGGTGGCAGGTGGAGAATCTTGTTACCCGTGTTAAAGATATTCTCTTGGTTTCGAAGATTCCGTTGGGTCATGCTATGAACACATTAATGCATGAGGTTGAGGAAGCGTCTAAACAACTTCAATCAGAAGCATGTTTGCTTTTCGTATCACCCAGGATGGCTAACCACCAAAGGATTTGGAAAACTCTTGGATACGAGCGCAAAGAAATTACAGATTTGGGCGTGCGAGCATGGGAAGATGCTGCCAGAGAATCCACAACTCCAGGTGCTGTGTTATTGTTTAAGCAATTAAGAAAAAACAGAGTGTTACGCCCAGTGTAAGGATGGAATAACTTGGTAGCCGGTATTGTTAATCTAATCGATTATCTACTATTTATTTTTGCTCGGTTGAATTGGCTTAGTGTTGTAGATATATTATTGGTTACAGTCGTATTTTTCGTAATCTTATTACTATTACGCGACACGCAAGCCATAGTGCTTCTGAGGGGCGCATTGCTTTTAATTGCTTTAGTAGGGGTATTAACCAGCCTTGAAGTATTGCCTGCTTTTTCCTGGTTGATGAGGAATACACTCCCTGGCATTGTTTTCGCAATCCCTGTTATCTTTGCGCCAGAGATACGCCGAGCCCTTGAGCGGTTAGGACGTACAGGAAGATTTTTACCCACGGAGAAAACACAGTCGAATATGGTGCAAACCGTGGATACACTTATCTCTGCTGTTTCCCGACTTTCTCACCGGAAACATGGCGCGTTGATTGTGCTGCAAAGGCTGGATAATTTGAAGGAATTTATCAATACAGGTGTTATGATGGAGGCGCACGTTACCCCAGAACTGCTTTTACAAATCTTTTATCCAAATACTCCTTTGCACGACGGTGCGGTGATCATTTCGGGAAAGCGAGTTGTTGCGGCGTCTTGTGTAATACCCTTATCTACAAGTGATTC